>NZ_JASCOS010000137.1:0-8393 GCF_029959705.1 Stenotrophomonas sp. PS02297
CCACCAGCGCCGCGCGCCGCCGCTGGCACATCGCCGGCGGCGTAGCGGCCGCGGCTATGCCCAGCGGCCAGCACACATCCACCTCGCCGACGCTGGCCGGCACCGCCGGCGCGGCGCTGTCGCCGGGCTGGCGCGGCAGGCTGTCGATCACCTCGAACATCAGCGGCAGCGCGGTGACCGCGCCGTATTGACCGGGCAGCGGCGTGCCGTCCGGGCGCCCCACCCACACGCCGACGGTGTAGCGGCGCGTGCTGCCGATCGCCCAGGCGTCGCGGTAGCCGTAGCTGGTGCCGGTCTTCCAGGCCACCGGCGGCCGGCTGCCGGTGTCGAACGTACCCACGCCGTAGCCGGGGCGCGGATTGGACTGCAGGATGTCGCGCACGATCCACGCCGCGCCCGGCGACACCAGCCGGCGCTCGATCCGCGGATCGTCCGGGGTGTAGCGCACGCGCCCGGCGATGCCCTCGCGGTTGAGCGCGGCGAAGGCGCCGACCAGATCCTCCAGGCGCGCGCCGGTGCCACCGAGGATCAGCGCCAGGTTGGGCTGCACCCCATGCGGGAAGCGCAGCTTGATGCCGGCGTTGCCCAGCCGCGCGGCGAAGCGCGACGGGCCGACGCGGTCGAGCAGGTCCACCGCCGGCACGTTGAGCGAGAGCCGCAGCGCGGTGGCCGCGCCCACCGGGCCGTTGAAGGCGGCATCGAAGTTGCCGGGACGATAGCCGCCGAAGCTCTGCGGCGCATCGACCAGCAGGCTTTCGGAATGGATCAGGCCGTCGTCCAGCGCCATGCCGTACAGGAACGGCTTGAGCGTGGAGCCGGGCGAACGCCAGGCCTGCACCATGTCCACGTGACCCAGCCGCGCCTTGTCGCCGAAGGCCACCGAACCAACGTAGGCGCGCGCCTCCAGCGTGGCGTTGTCCATCACCAGCAGCGCAGCGGAGGTGCGCTCGGGCAGCTGCGAGAAGTACGCGGCCACGCGTTCTTCCAGCGTGCGCTGCAGGCCGCTGTCGAGCGTGGTCTGGATGTGCGCCGCACGCGGCTGGGCGCTGCGCAGGCGCTGTGCCAGCAAGGCGGCGTGCAGCGGCTGCTGCAGCGAGCGCGCCACCACCGGCTCCACGCGCGCATCGGCCACGTCCTCGGCCGACCATGCGCCCAGTTCGGCCATGCGCGCCAGCACCTTGTCGCGCGCCTGCCGCGCCGCTTCCGGATGGCGATCCGGCCGCAGCCGGCTCGGCGACTGCGGCAGCACCGCCAGCAGCGCGGCTTCGGCATGCGACAGGCGCGCCGCCGGCTTGCCAAGGTAGGCCCAGCTGGCCGCCTCCACGCCTTCGATGGTGCCGCCATAGGGCGCGCGCTCCAGGTACAGATCAAGGATCTGCGCCTTGTCCAGATGCGCCTCCAGCTGCAGCGCACGCAGCAGCTGCTTGAGCTTGCCCCACGGCGTGCGCGTGTGCGGGTCGAGGATGCGCGCCACCTGCATGGTCAGGGTGGAACCGCCGGAGACGATGCGGCGCTCGGCCAGCATCTGTCCGCCGGCGCGCAGCAGCGCCCACGGATTGATGCCCGGGTGACGCCAGAACCAGCGGTCCTCGTAGGTCAGCAATGCCTGCAGGTACAGCGGCGACACGGTCTTCGCGTCGGCCGGATAGCGCCATACGCCCTCGGCATCGGCAAAGGCGCGCAGCGGCGTACCGTCGCGGGCGACGACCAGGGTGCTGGTGTCGCGCGATTTCGGCAGCGGCGGCGGGAAGGCCAGGTCCAGGACCAGCAGCAGCGACAGCGCCGCCACCGTGCCCCAGCGCAGCCAGGGCAGGAGGCGGCGGAACAGGCGTAGAACCCTACTGGATTTCCGCTTCTTCCCGGGGGCGTTACCGCTTCCGGCCCTCACTCCTCTCCCGGCGGGAGAAGGGCTTTGTGTTGCGGGTGCCTGTGATGTACCGCTCGCCATCCGCCATCCATTCATTACAGCGCGGGCGCCAGCCAGGGCAGGCACCCGCTGTCGTCATCAAGGCTGCACGACGGTGATCGTGGCCGGGCTGGAACGCCCGACGCCGCGCAGCTCGGGGCGGTACATGTCCTCGGCCAGCGGCGGCGGTACGGTGTAGGTGCCCGGGGCGACCGCGCGCACCAGGTAGAACACCCGCGCGGTGCTGCCGCGCGAGAGGTTCAGCGCGGCCACGTAGCGGTCGTCGCGGAACTCCTCGTGCTTGGCGTCGGCGGCGTTGGAGCGGTCGTTGATCTGGATGCCGTCCACCACCACGTCGGCCCACTGCTTGGCGTCGCCGAGGTTGAAGTTCTCGATCTCCAGGCCGGCCGGCAGCAGGTCGGTCAGCAGCGCGTCGGGCATGGCGGTGTTGGCGGTGACGCTCAGCCGCACGATCAGCGCCTCGCCTTCCTTCAGCGGCCGCGGACTCCACGGTTTGCCATCGGTGGTGAACCAATCGCGCTCGATGCCGATCACGCTGTTGTCCGGCGCCGGCGCCTGCCGCGGGATGCCGGCCACTTCCAGGCTGGCGAACATCGGCGCCTGGCCCTGCGGCGAGAAGCGCACGCCCTGCGCCAGCTGCGCGGCGTCGAACACGCGCGCGAACAGCTTGCGCGCGTCGATGGCCTCGCGCGCCTCGCCCACCGCCAGTTCGCCGGATACCAGCTTCTTCTGGTCGGCCATCAGCGCCTTGCCCAGCCGCGCCAGCGCCACCTGCTCCTGCGTGCTCAGCCACAGCCAGCCGCTGCTGCGGCGTGCATCCAGCGTGCGC
This sequence comes from Stenotrophomonas sp. PS02297, assembly GCF_029959705.1. NCBI lineage: Bacteria > Pseudomonadati > Pseudomonadota > Gammaproteobacteria > Lysobacterales > Lysobacteraceae > Stenotrophomonas > Stenotrophomonas sp. PS02297. Next base: position 2,757 of record NZ_JASCOS010000137.1, read on the forward strand.
CCCAGGCTGACCGCACGCGCGTCGTACTCGGGCTTGGCCAGGCCGCGCTCGTGCAGCAGCGCGATCATCAACGCATCGTCGCGCAGCGGGCTGCCGTAATCGCCGAAATAGGCCGGGCGGTCCTTGCCGGCCATGCCGAAGCCGGCAGCGATGGCAGCCTGGCCGCGCTTGCCGTCGCCCTGCAGCGACAGCGCCGCGCCCAGGTGGACCAGCGACAGGCCGGTCACTGCCTTGCCGCGCTCGTTGTCGTACAGCGCGCGCAGCGTGCCCAGCGGGGCGCGGTTGACGCGCGCCAACACGTAGCCCGAATAGGCCTGGTTGGCGAACTTCAACGCGTCGCGGCGGTCCTGCCCGTAGAACTGGTTGCCGCCGCTGAGCAGGTCCTCGCTGATCCGGTTCAGCGCCTTCTGCAGCACGTTGTCCGGCACCGCGAAGCCGGCATCCTTGGCGTCGAGCAGGAACTCGGCGATGTACGGGGTCAGCGCCGGGTTGACGTAGTCGTCGTTGCCCCACATCGAGAAGTTGCCGTTGGCCACCTGCATCGAGGCCAGCCGCCCGAACGCGCCTTCCATGCGCTCGCGGCGCGCCTTGGCGTCCAGGCCGTCGGCGCCGAGCATGGCCGAGGTCGCCTGGTCCAGCAGCAGCGCGGCGTAGCCCTTGCTGGTGGTCTGTTCGGCGCAGCCGTAGGGGTAGTTCAACGCGCCCTGCAGCGCCGAGGCGAACGGGATCGGCGGCAACGCACTGACCAGCATGCGCGCGTTGACCGAACCGGCCATCAGCCCGCCGGCGAAGCCGCTGTCCAGGGTGATGGGTGCCAGCGGATCCAGCGTGCGGGTCTGCGAGCGCAGCACCTGCGGCCAGGCCGCGCGCACCGGCAGGTCGTAGCGGCGGTCGACCTTGAAGCCGTTGCCGTCCACCCGCACCCGCACCTTGGCCACGGTGTAGCCCTCCTGCGCGGTGAGCGGGAAGCTCAGGGTCTGCTTGGCATCGGCGGCCAGCTGCACCTTGCGCGCTGCTTCGCCGATGCCCAGCGGGCCCTCGCCGTCCACGCGCACCGCGAACTCGCCGGGCTTGCCGGTGAAGTTCTGCACGTCCAGGGTCACCGTGCTGCGGTCGCCCGGCGCCATCACCCGCGGCATGCTGGCCTCGGCCAGGATCGGTGCGCGCACCAGGGTCTCCACGTCGCGGTTGCCGTAGCGCGTATCCGAATACACCAGCGCCGACACCCGCAGCGTGCCGTTGAAGTCCGGCACCTGCAGGGCGATGCGCGCATTGCCCTTGGCATCGAGCGCGACCGGGCCGGAGAACAGGTCCACGGTCTGCACCCGCGCGGTCGGGCGCCGCGCCTGCGGCAGCGCCTGCAGGGCCATGTCGCCGCCGAACCTGAGCTTGCCGCTGTTGCCCTCGAAGCTCTCGATCACCCGCCCGTAGATGTCGTAGGCGTCCACGCCCAGCCGCCGCTGCGCGAAGAAGTGCGCGTTGGCATCGGGCACCGGGAAGCGGGTGATGTTGAGGATGCCCACGTCCACCGCCGAGACGGTGACGTGCGCCGGCTTGCCGGCCAGTTCCGGCGCGCTGACGGTGACCGTCATCGGCTGCTCGGGGCGCATCTGCTTGGGCGCCACCAGGCCGACCGCGACGCGGCGGTCGCGGCGGTCCATCGGCACGTGCGCCACGCCCACCGCGCGCGCCGGGGTGATCTTGCTCGGCGCGCTGCCGCCGCGGAACACCAGCGCGGTGACGTAGACGTCGTGCCGCTCCCAGTCCTGGGTGACCGGAATCTCGAAGGTGCTGCCCGATTTGGCGTCGATGTCCTGCACGTAGAGCATGTGGTCGCTTTCGACCATCAGCACGCCGCGGCCGGCATGCGGCGGGGTCAGCGTCACCTTCAGCGTGTCGCCGGCCCGGTAGCCGGTCTTGTCCAGGGCCAGCTTGACCTTGTCCGGGCGCGCGTCGAGGCCGCGGTTGTCGTCGTTCCAGCTCCAGCCGGCGCGGAACGGATAGCGCGTGGTCAGGCCGGTGGCCGGATCGAACACGTCCACCCGGTACTCGCCCCACTCCACCGGGAAATCGAACTTCGCCGAGGTCGCGCCGGCATCGACGCTGCGGGTGTCCTTGTTCTCGAAGCGACGGGTGAAGTCGTAATCCCAGCGATTGTCGGTGAAGGTCCAGTGGTAGTCGCGCAGTTCGCGCACCAGGGTGACCTTCAGCCCCTTGGCCGGCTGCGGCTTGCCGTCGGCATCCACGCGCATCAGCTCGAAGCGCGCGTTGGCGTTGGCATCGGCGCCGTCGGCGTCGTTGAACAGCGGGCGCACCGCGACCAGCGCCGGTGCCGGCCACAGCACGCGCTTGAGCGTGCGGGTGACGGTGCGGCCACCGGTCTCGTAGACGCTGCCGGACACCACCGCCGCGACCGTCGTGCCCTTGCCAACCTCTTCCGGCAGCGCGATGTCCTCGCGCAGCTTGCCGTCCTTCGGCAGGGTGGTGTCGATCACGTCGTTGGCTTCGCGCGGCAGGGTCACGGTGGGGTCGCCGAAGAACCAGCCCGGCATCGATTCGACCGGGTGCTGTTCCACCGCCACCGCCAGCCTGGCGGTGAAGCGGTTGCCGTCGGCCGGCGCGCCGTACAGGTAGGCGGCATCGGCCTGTAGTTTCAGCGGCTCGTCCGGTTTGAGCGTCTTCTGCGCGCTGTCCAGGTCCAGCTTCATGCGCTCGGGCAGGAATTCCTCGATGCGCAGGGTCATGCCCTGCACCGCTTCCTTGCTGGCCGGGTCGGTACGGAACTCGACCTGCCAACGGCCGGTGGGCGCCTCGACAGGGATCGCCTGCTCGAACGAGAAATAGCCCTGCGCGCCGGCCTGCAGCCGGGTCTCGCGGAAGATCTTGCCATCGGGCTGCTTGAGCCGCAGGAACACCGGCTGTCCGCCCTTCTCGGGGCCGGGCAGCGGCTTGCCGTCGTTGTCGCGCAGCAGCGCCGACACGCGCACGGTCTCGCCGGGGCGGTACAGGTCGCGGCCGGACCAGGCGAACACGTCGAAGTTCGCGTTCTGGCGCCCGGCTACGGCGAACTCGCTCAGGTCCAGCGCCGGCTGGTTGAACGGCAGCATCGTGGTATCGCCGCCGCTGGAGGCCACCAGCACATGCGAGGCATCGAGCGTGTAGTTGAGCAGGGCGTTGCCGTTGGCGTCGGTCTGGCCCTTGAGCACCGTCTCGCCCTTGCCGTCGAGCACGCGCAGTTCCACTTTCTTCGCCGGCGCGCCGGAGGCCAGCGAGGCGGTGTGCACGAACAGCTGCTCCTTGTAGGCGCGGGTGTGCAGGCCGATGTCGCTGACGGTGAAGAAGGCGGTGTCGTATTCGCCCTCGAAGCTGCCGGCACGCTTCATCACCGCGAAGTACAGGCCGGGTTGCTGCAGTTCCTTGACGTCCTGGATCGGCAGGTAGGTCAGCACCCGCTCGTTGGGCTTGCCGCCGAGCACGAAGCGGTTGACGTAGACCGGGTCGGCCAGCTGCGAGATCGGCGTGTGCTCGCCGTAGTCGCTGTCCAGCTCCCAGCTGCCGCGGCGGCCGCCGCGCTGGTACTGGCTGAAGAAGGTGGGCAGGTTCTTCTCGCCCACGCGCAGGAATTCGACGTCCACTTCCGGCACGTTGACCGACACCACCGGCAGGCCGCGGCTCTCGCGCGCCGGCAGCACGCTGCCCTGCGAGGCGAAGCCGGCGGCCGGCTTCAGTTCGCCGGTGAACACCTGCTGGCGCACTTCCTTGCCCAGGCGGCTGCCATCGGCGGCGAGCAGGTCGGCCGAGACGATCAGGGTGTAGTCCTTGGCCGCCTCGACGTAGGGATAGCGCAGGGTCTTGCCGTCGTCGGACAGCGACCAGCTGCTGTCCTCGGTGCCGACCTTTTCCTCGAAGCGCAGCAGCTTGTCGAAATCCTGGGTACCGACCAGCGGCTGGGAGAACTCCACCGCCAGCGACAGGCCGTCGCCGCCCTTCTGGTCGGGCCACACGCGCACCAGCGCGAAGCCCTTGACCTCGTCACGCTTGGCCTGGATCGCCTCGCCGCTGGCGCCGGGCAGCTGCCCGGTCTCGTTGCGCTTGCAGCCGGCGAGCAGCGCCAGCACCAACAACATGACAACGACCCAGTGCGCCTGCTTCCAGTTCATGGTGTTCTCCTGCGGACGCGGTGAGTATAGGGGGCGAAAGCCCACACCCCCGTGACCGGCTTCCGACACGGCAAACCCCGCAAGGCGGTGCCGGGCCAGCGCCCCTGGAGCACGAGGCAACGCCCCGTGCCCCTGCCCGGCGCTATGGAGACATGGCCACCGGCGGCGGGCACCGCCCCGCGCTACCGGGGGCAGTCAGCCCCTGCCGTCAGCCCTGCCCCGCCCCTCTTCACTGGCTTGCGGTGTCAAGGCACCCGCACCCAGCCTTCCATGAGTACCCGTGCGCTCCGGCTCATCACCGCCTTGGTGACAGTCCATTGACCATCGACCCGGGCCACCGCCGCGCCCACCCGCAGGGTGCCGGAAGGATGGCCGAAGCGCACTGCGTCGCGCTGCCCGCCGCCGGCGGCCAGGTTCACCAGGGTGCCAGGCACGGCCGCGGCGGTGGCGATGGCAACCGAGGCGGTGCCCATCATCGCGTGGTGCAGCTTGCCCATGGACATGGCGCGCACGTTGAGGTCGATGTCGGCGGCGGCGATGTGCTTGCCGCTGGAGGCGGCGTAGTCCTTCGCCGGCGCCACGAAGGCGACCTTGGGCGTGTGCTGGCGCGTGGCCGCTTCCTCCGGCGCCTTGATCAGGCCCATGCGCAGCGCACCGGCCACGCGGATGGCCTCGAGCCTGGCCAGCGCCGCCTTGTCGTCGTTGATCGCCGGCTGCAGTTCGGTGCCGTCGTAGCCGATGGCGGCGGCGTCGACGAACACGGTGGGGATGCCGGCGGTGATCATCGTCGCCTTGAGCGTGCCGATACCGGGCACCTCCAGATCGTCCACGAGATTGCCGGTGGGGAACATCGAGCCACCCTCGCCTTCGTCGTCGGAAGGATCGATGAACTCCAGCACGATCTCGGCCGCCGGGAAAGTCACCCCGTCCAGTTCGAAATCACCGGTTTCCTGCACCTGCTCATCGCGGACCGGGACGTGCACGACGATGGTCTTGCCGATGTTGGCCTGCCACACCCTTACCGCCACGGTGCCGTCGCGCGGGATGCGCGCGGCCGGGACGAAGCCGTTGGCGATGGCGAACGGCCCCACTGCGGTGCTGAGGTTGCCGCAGTTGCCCGACCAGTCGACGAAGGCGCTGTCGATGGAGACCTGGCCGTACAGGTAATCGACATCGTGGTCCGGCACCGAGGCCGGGGCGATGATCACGCACTTGCTGGTGCTCGACGTCGCCCCGCCCATGCCGTCGGTCTGCTTGCCGTAGGGGTCGGGCGAGCCGATCACGCGCATCAGCAGCGCGTCGCGCGCCGGGCCGGGGACGCGCGCGGCTTCGGGCAGATCGTCGAGGCGGAAGAACACGCCCTTGCTGGTGCCGCCACGCATGTAGGTGGCGGGAATGCGCTGCTGGGGAGCATGGCTCTGCGGGAGGTGGGACATCGAAACGATTCCTTGCAATGGAAGACGGCCCGTTGCCGGGC
>NZ_JASCOS010000138.1:0-8207 GCF_029959705.1 Stenotrophomonas sp. PS02297
CAGCAGCCGCTCGCGCAGGTCGATGGCGTCGGCCGTGGGCCGCCGGCCCGGTGTGCGCTTGCGCGGCGCGCGGGACGCCGGCCCGGCCTGCGTTGCCGGCGCCTGGGACGCGGCGGCGATGCCCGTGCCGCCCGTGGACTTGCTGGATATGGCTCGCTTCATCGCCTTATTTAATTCAATGAATAATTAAATTTCAATGATCGAATCGTGCAGGCCCGTCGCAGGCACACCCCTTCCTCATCCGCCGCCAGCCAGCGGACGGCGCCGCGGACGCCCGTCCCCACCGGAAGTGAGACAATGCCGGCCTGCGCTCCCCGGCATTGATACCGGGCGCATCGGCACCACCTTTGCCTCCATGACCGCAATCACCCACCACGACTTCACCCTCGAACCGGCCGACAACGAGCGGCTGGCCAACCTCGCCGGCCCTTTCGACGAGAACCTGCGCCAGATCGAACTGCGCCTTGGCGTGGAGATCGCCAACCGCGGCAACGTATTCCGCGTCAGCGGCCCCGGCAGGACCGTCGGCGAGGCCGAGCGCCTGCTCAAGGCGCTCTACGATGAAGCCGCCGATACCGCTCTGGACAGCCACGCCATCCACCTGCTGTTGAGCCGCGCCAACGTCGAACAGGTCGCCGGGCGCGCCTACGACGCGCAGGAGGTTGCGATCAAGGTCAAGCGTGGCACCGTGCGCGGTCGCGGCCAGAACCAGGCGCGCTACCTGCACCAGATCGCCACCCACGACATCAACTTCGGCATCGGCCCGGCCGGCACCGGCAAGACCTTCCTGGCCGTGGCCATGGCGGTGGAAGCGCTGAACGAATCGCGCGTGCAGCGCCTGATCCTGGTGCGCCCGGCGGTGGAAGCCGGCGAGAAGCTGGGCTTCCTGCCCGGCGACCTCACCCAGAAGGTCGATCCCTACCTGCGCCCGCTGTACGACGCGCTGTACGAAATGCTCGGCGTGGAGAAGGTCGCCAAGCTGCTGGAGAAGAACGTCATCGAGATCGCGCCGCTGGCCTACATGCGCGGGCGCACGCTCAACGACGCCTTCGTGATCCTGGACGAGGCGCAGAACACCACCATCGAACAGATGAAGATGTTCCTGACCCGCCTGGGCTTCGGCTCCACCGCGGTGGTCACCGGCGACCTCACCCAGACCGACCTGCCCAAGCACGTCAAATCCGGCCTGCGCGACGCCATCGAGGTGCTGCGCGACGTCGAGGGCGTGAGCTTCACGTTCTTCGAATCGCGCGACGTGGTCCGCCACCCGCTGGTGGCGCGCATCGTCAGCGCCTACGACCGCCGCGACCTGCAGCGGGTCAATCCCGGGGCGGAGTAAGGGCCTACACTCCCGGCACCGATCCGCACAGGAGGTGCCATGCCCCGTTCCACGCTGCTGCTTGCCCTGTGGGTCCTGGCGGTTGCCGCCAGCTTTCCGGTGGCCGCCAGGAAGAAGCACGACCGGGCCTACATCGAAACCAGCTACCTGATCGCCCCCGTGCAGGTCGGCGATTTCGAGCTCGAAGGAAGCTCCTTCGATCCCGGACGGAAATATGCGGGCGCCGGTTTCCGCTATGCGTTGAAGGACCACCAGGAAATCCGCTTCGACGTCTATGTCTATCCTGCCGGACTGATGGCGCAGGAACAGGCGGTCCGCGACGGCATGGAGGCCTTCCGCCACGACCTGCGGCTGGCCGGTGAACAGGGCACCTATACGCAGCTGCGCGAATTGCAGCAGGGGCCGTTCCCGCTGCCGTCGCCGGAGACGCCGCACGGCCCGCCCGCCACTGGCGCCGACGTGGCGGTGATCAAGGCACAGGTCGAGGCCGGGCAGCTCATCGGACAGAAGCTGCAGTTGAGCATGCGCCTGCCGCCCCGCGACTGGCCGCTGTATTCCAACGGCTACCTGTTCTACAAGCAGCTCTACTATTTCAAACTGCGCGCCTCGGCCGCGCAGGAGCGCATTTCGTCCGATGAATTCAACGCGCTGACCGACCGCGCCGCGCGCCAGCTGGTTCCGGCCCTGCAGGTGGCCAATGTCGGCGGCTGCGCAGGCGGCACCATTCATCTTTCCACCGACGCGTCACCGGAGCAGGGCGCGGTACAGCTGGTCCGCCAGGCCACCCTGCTCAAGGGCCACAACTGCCACCCGTCCATCGAAGAAGCGGGCATCGCGGACCAGCGCGCCACGTTCAAGGTCGTGGAAATCACCTTCGATGCGGACGAATGGAAGTCGCAGTGAAACCGCTTGCGCGCGATACTGTGCGTCTCTGCATCGCCTGATCGCTGGAACCTGCCATGACCAAGGGCCCCGTCCGTCTTGATGTCGCCGTCAGCTATGCCCTGCCCCGCGCCGGGCTGCCCGCGGCAGTGAGTTTCCGGCGCTGGGTCGCCGCGGCGCTGGAAGGGCGCATCCGCGAAGCCGACCTGGCCATCCGCGTGGTCGACATCAAGGAAGGCCAGTCGCTGAACCGCCATTACCGCGGCAAGGACTACGCCACCAACGTGCTCAGCTTCCCGGCCGAGATTCCCGAGGGCCTGCCCAAGGGCGTCAAGTTCCCGCTGCTCGGCGACCTGGTGATCTGCGCGCCGGTGGTGGCGCGCGAGGCCGATGAGCAGAGCAAGGCGCTCAACGCCCACTACGCGCACATGACCGTGCACGGCGTGCTGCACCTGCTCGGCTGGGACCACGAGGACGACAAGGAAGCCGAGGCGATGGAGCAGCTCGAACGCGAGATCCTCGCCGAACTGGGCATCGCCGATCCCTACGCCGGCGAGCGCTGAATGATGCCGACCCGGCGCTTGTTCCCGCTGCTGCTTGCCGCTGCGCTGCCCGCCGCCGCGTATGCCGACCCGGCCGTCGACCTGCCCGCCCTGATCGAATGCCGCCAGGGCGTGAGCGACTTCGCCGCGCTGGCGCCCATCGCCGCCGATCCGCTCAAGGCGGTCGCGCTGGGCTGGCGGCCGCTGCCGCAGGGCAACCTGTTCATGAACGAGTACACGCTGAACACGCCGGTGACCGTGTTCGGCCATCCGACGGACCATATCGCCATGGCCGGCTCCAGCATCATGGCGATCCTGGACCTGGCCGATCCGCGGCCGCTGGCCGGGGCGCTGGACCTGGAAACCGGCTACGACGCCGATGGCAAATTCATGGCCGGCCGCGAACTGGTCAGCCGCGACGTGACCGACGCCAGCACCGGCGAGGCGCTGATCGAGTCGGTGATCCTGAGCGTATCCAACGTCAAGTCCCACCCCGGCAAGACCCTGGCCGGCTGCACCTACAGCCTGGATCTTCCGGCCGAGGAAGAGGCGCCGGCCGCCGCCTCCGGCACGGTCAAAGACGCGCCGCCGGCCTGAGCGGGCAGCAGCGGACATCCTGCTAGACTTGCCCTCACCGCCCGGCCCGCCGGGTGCCCTGATCGAAGAGATGTCCGAAGACGACAGTAGTACCGCCCCGGAGCAGGGCGAAAAGAAACGCGGCTGGCTCGAACGCCTGAGCGCGGCCTTCTCCGGCGAACCCCATACCCGCGACGAACTGGTGGCCGTGCTGCAGACGGCCGAGCAGGACGGCCTGATCGCCGCCGATACCCTGCGCATGATGGAAGGCGCCATCGCAGTGGCCGAACTGACCGTCGGCGACGTCATGATCCCGCGCTCGCAGATGGTATCCCTGCCGGTCGAGCAGCCTTTCCTCGAACTGATGAAGCAGGTGGTCGAATCCGGCCATTCGCGCTTCCCCGTGCATGGCGAGAACAAGGACGACGTGCTCGGCATCCTGCTGGCCAAGGACCTGCTGCGCGGCGTGGTCGCCGACAACAGCCATGCCAGCATCCGCGAACTGCTGCGCCCGGCGGTGCTGATTCCCGAATCCAAGAAGCTCAACGTGCTGCTCAAGGAGTTCCGGCTCTCGCGCAACCACATGGCGATCGTGGTGGACGAGTACGGCGGCGTCGCCGGCCTGGTCACCATCGAGGACGTGCTGGAGCAGATCGTCGGCCAGATCGACGACGAGCACGACGAAGCCGAGGACCACACCGCGCAGATCGCCATCCAGGCCGATGGCCGCTACGTGGTCGATGCGCTGACCGCGATCGAGGATTTCAACGAAAGCTTCGGCGCGGATTTCTCCGACGACGACTACGACACCATCGGCGGGCTGGTCACCGAGGCCATCGGCCACCTGCCCGAGATCGGCGACGAGCTCACCCTGGACCGCTTCGTGTTCCGCGTCGCGCGCGCCAATGCGCGGCGGGTGCAGGCCTTCCACGTCACCGTGCTGCCCCCCGACTCGCAGGACGAAGCTTGATCGCCCTGCGTCTTTCCCGGCTGCTGCGCCCCGCCTTCCCGTTCGCAGGCCTGCTGGCGTGCGCGCTGCTGTGCCTGGCGGCCGGCGTGGCCCGGGCCGCCGCATCGCCCGCCGACGATGCCGCGCCCCGTGCGCCGCGCATCGGCGTGGTGACGATGCAGCCGGGCGAGGTGTTCTTCGAGCGTTTCGGCCATGACGCCCTGGTCGTGGCCGATCCCGACGGCGGCCCGGCCATCTCCTACAACTTCGGTTTCTTCGACCCGTCCGAGCCCGGGTTCATCGGCAACTTCGTACGCGGGCGGATGATGTACTACCTCGTCGCGCTGCCTCTGGACGAGGACCTGGCACAGTACCGTGATGCCGGGCGCGGGGCTTCCATCCAGTGGCTGGACCTGCCGCCGCGACAGGCGCGGGCGCTGGCCGACGATCTGGCCGAACGCTCCCGCCCGGAGAACGCGCGCTACCGCTACGACTACTTCACCGCCAACTGCTCGACGATGGTGCGCGACGCGCTCGACCGCGCCATGGACGGCAGCCTGCAGTCGCAGCTGGCCGGGCGTTCGCGCGGCAACTCCTACCGCAGCGAAGCGGTGCGGCTGGCCTCGCCGTCGCCGTGGATGTGGCTGGGCTTCGATCTCGGCCTCGGCCCGTGGGCCGACCAACCCTTGTCGCGCTGGCAGGAAGCGTTCGTGCCGATGCGCCTGGCCGACGGCCTGCGCGAGGTCCGCAACGCCGCGGGGCGCCCGCTGGTGCAGTCCGAACAGGAACTGCTGCCGCAGCGACTGGCACCGGAACCGGCCGAATACGACCGCACGTGGTGGCCGTGGCTGCTGATTGGCCTGGCGTTGGCCGGCGCGGTCTTCTCCGCACGCCGTCACCGCCGCGCGCTGGGCGGCGTCGCCCTGGCCTTCTGGCTGTTCTGCGGCGTCGCCGGCCTGCTGCTCGCCTACCTGTGGGGCTGGAGCGAACATCGCGCCGCCTGGGGCAACCGCAACCTGCTGCTGCTCAGCCCACTGGCGCTGGCCCTGCTGCCCGGTGCGTGGCAGCTGCTGCGCGGGCGCCAGCCGGGCCGCGCGTTCGGCTGGCTGCTGTGGACGGTGGCCGCCATCGCCACGCTGTCGTTGCCGCTGCACTGGCTGTCGCTGCAGGCGCAGTTCAACATGCAGTGGATCGTGCTGCTGCTGCCGGTCCACCTGGCGCTGGCGCTGGTACTGGGCCGCCGCGGCTTGGCGGCCACTGCGCGCTGAGGCACGATGCGGCCATGGACGTCGGCAATTCTCCCGCGGCAGTGCCCGCCAATCCGCCCTGTGTCATCAACTGCACCTGGTACGGCGAGGACGGCACGCTGCGCAATCTCCCGCTGGATTCGATCAGCGAAGCGCTCGAAGCCAGCAGCCGGGGCTTCGTCTGGGTCGGCCTGTACGAGCCGGACGATGCCGTTCTGGAGAAGGTGCAGGCCGAGTTCGGCCTGCACGACCTGGCCATCGAGGACACGCGCAAGGCGCACCAGCGGCCAAAGGTGGAAACCTACGGCAACTCGCTGTTCGTGGTGGTGCACACCGCGCAGGTGGTCGAGGAGCGCATCCGCTACGGCGAGACCCACGCCTTCCTCGGCCCGCGCTACCTGGTGACGGTGCGCCACGGCGCCTCGCTGTCGTACGCGCCGGTGCGTGCGCGGCTGGAACGCGAGCACGACCTGGTGGCGTTGGGGCCGTCGTTCTGCCTGTACTCGGTGCTCGACGCCGTGGTGGACAACTACCTGCCGATCACCGACAGCTTCCGCGACACGCTGGATTCGCTGGAGAAGGACATCTTCGCCGAGAACTACCGGCGCCGTACCGTCATCCGCCTGTACGACCTCAAGCGCGAACTCAACAAGATGCGGCTGGCGGTCACCCCGCTGCAGGACGCGCTGTCGCAGCTGCAGCGCAACCCGGCGCAGCTGCTCAACGACGAGGCGCGGCTGTACCTGCGCGACGTGCAGGACCATGCCGCACGGGTCAACGACGCCATCGACACCCTGCGCGAGATGCTCGGCACCGCGTTGAGCGTGAACCTGTCGCTGGTCACCCTGGCGCAGGGCGAGACGGTCAAGCGGCTGGGCGCTTGGGCTGCGCTGCTGGCCGCGCCGACCCTGATCACCAGCTGGTATGGCATGAACTTCACCGACATGCCCGAACTGGCCGGCCGCTACGCCTACCCGCTGCTGATCCTGCTCGTCGGCACGGTCTGCGCACTGCTGTACCGGTTGTTCAAGCGTTCGGGCTGGCTGTAGCCCGCGCCTGCCGGCGGCAACTCCAACTACCCATTTCCAGGGGAATTCATGGAAAACGACGCCATCCTCGATAACCGCCGCCGGCTTTTCCTGCGCAACTCGCTGGTCGCCGGCGCCGCTGCGTTGCCCCTGCTCGGCCAGGCCGGCACCGTGTTGGCCGCCGATGAAGGCGGCGACGCATCCACGCTTCCCGACTCGATCCGTGCGCTCAAGCCGGTCGCGCATCGGGTGGTGCCGATCGGCGCCGACGAGCGCAGGCAGCGCCTTGCGCGGGCGCAGCAGCTGATGGGCGAACACGGGATCGATGCGGTGTTCATCGGCGCGGGCACCTCGCTGACCTACTTCACCGGCATGCACTGGTGGAACAGCGAGCGCCTGACCGGCGTGATCCTGCCGCGCTCGGGAGAGCCGGTCTATGTCACGCCCGAATTCGAACGCGGCCGCACGCTGGAACAGATCAAGCTCGGCAACGATGTGCGCGGCTGGCAGGAGGACGAGGATCCCTACGCGCTGGTCGCGCAGGTGATGCGCGGCTTCGGCGCCGCCACTGGCACGGTCGGCATCGAGGAAACCGTACCGTTCTTCCGCAGCAGGGGCATCATGGACGCCCTGCCGCACGCCACCTTCGTCGACGCGTGGCCGGTCACCGCCGGCTGCCGGCGCATCAAGAGCCCGGCGGAGCTGGCACTGATGCGCCTGGCCAACCAGACCACGCTGGCGGTATACGAGGCGGTGTGGAAAGCGCTCGCGCCGGGGATGACCGAGAACGACATCGCCGGACTGGTCGCCCTCGCCTATGCCCGTACCGGCCTGGACGGCAGCGCCGACGTCAACATCGGCAGGTACACCGCCTCGCCGCACGGCTCGGACGCGCCGCAGCGGCTCACCGAAGGCACCCCGGTCATCTTCGATGGTGGCTGCAGGGCCGACGGCTACACCAGCGACATCACCCGCACCGTGGTGCTGGGCAAGGCCGGCGACGACATCCGCCGCGTCTTCGACATCGTGCTGAAGGCCCAGACCAGCGCATTGAAGGCCGCCCGCCCCGGCGTGGCCATGGAGGCGCTGGACGCCGCCGCGCGCAAGGTCATCGTCGACGCCGGCTATGGCCCAGATTACACCTATTTCAGCCACCGCCTCGGCCATGGCATCGGCATGGACATGCATGAGTGGGATTACCTGGTCCGCGGCAACAAGCACCTGCTCGAGCCGGGCATGACCTTCAGCGACGAACCGGGCATCTACATCCCGGACAAGTTCGGCGTGCGCCTGGAAGACATCCTGCACATCACCGCCGACGGCGCCGAACTGCTGACCCCGCAGAGCCCGTCGATCGACCACCCGTTCGGCTGACGAGCGCACCGGGTGCGCCGACGCCGCTACCGCGCTGCCTTGTAGCACCGGGCAGTGCCCAGCGGGGCTTGGCCGGGAATGCTCCTAGCGGGGCGTTGCCCCGCTCTACAGATCGCGCTGCCCTGTAGCGCCGGGCAAGGCCCGGCGGGGCTTGGCCGGGAATGCCCCAGCGGGGCGTTGCCCCGCTCTACAGATCGCGCTGCCCTGTAGCGCCCGGCCACCCCCCGCCGGGCCGGGCCCCGGCATGCTCCCGCCGGGCGCTGCCCCGCG
>NZ_JASCOS010000139.1:0-8195 GCF_029959705.1 Stenotrophomonas sp. PS02297
CGCGGAGGGGTGAGCTCGCTCTCGCACAACAGCGCGTCCTGAGCCCCGCCCCCCCGGCGCCCCGGCACCCGGGGCGCCGTTCTCTTTTGCAGGACCGCCCGGCCCGGGCCGCATCACCCCGGTATCGCTGCGGCCTGAAGCAAGCGGGCTTCCCTTTGCGCCGGGGCGTACGCCGTCTAGGCTGGTCCAAGGAAAGCGCGCTCCGGCAGCCGGACGCTTTCCCGCTCCATCCAGTCCGGCCCGCACGGCCGGCCACACGGGACCGCAGCATGCATCCAACCGCGACCACGACCGTCACCGCACCGCCGCCCACAGGGCGTTCGGCGGCGTGCCGGCTGCTGGCGGCGACGCTGGCCTGCGCGCTTGTTCCCGCCTCCGCCCTGGCCGGCGACCGCTGGCAACGGCTGGACGATTTCCTGCAGCGCTCCACCACGGCCGATGGCTATCCGGGCGCGGTCGCCGTGGTCGAAGTCGATGGACGCGGCGCCTTCCATGGCAGCCGGGGCCATGCCGACCTCGCACGCACGCGGCCGATGCGCGAGGACAGCATCTTCCGCATCTATTCGATGACCAAGCCGGTGACCTCGGTGGCGCTGCTGATGCTGATGGAGGAAGGCCGGCTGTCGCTGGACGATCCGCTGTCGCGCTACCTGCCCGCCTTCGCCGACCGCCAGGTCGTGGTGGGCGGCGACCTGCGGCATCCGCAGCTGGCGCCGTCGCCCCGGGCGATCACCCTGCGCCACCTGCTGACCCATACCAGCGGTTTCGCCGCGGACGCGGACGCGCATCCGGTCGCGACCCGGCTGCTGAGCGCCGCCGATGTCGACAGCGCCACTTCGCTCCAGGACGTGGCCGCACGCCTGGCCGCGCTGCCGCTGGCCGATGCGCCCGGCACGCACTTCCATTACGAAGGCAGCAACACCGAACTGCTGGCGCGGGTGGTGGAGGTGGTCGGCGGCCAACCCTTCGCGCAGTTCCTGCAGCAGCGCATCTTCGACCCGCTGGCGATGCGCGACACCAGCTTCGAAGTGCCTGCCGCGCAGCGCGGGCGCGTGGTCGACCTGCCGACCAGCAACGACGACGGCAGCCTGCGCCTGGCCGGCACGGCGAGCGCTCGCACCCCCGGGGTGCGCCTGAAAGGCTACGACAGCGGTGCCGGCGGCCTGTACTCCACGGCGGCGGACTACCTGGCGTTCGCACGCATGCTGCTCGACGACGGCCGCGGCGAGGGCCGGCAGCTGCTCTCGCGCAAGACCGTCGAGCTGATGATGAGCGACCAGCTCGGCGGCTTCGAACCTGCAATCGCGAGCGCCGGCAACGGCGAGGGCTTCGGGCTTGGCGGCTACGTGGTGACCGACCCGGCCGCACGCGGGCGGCTGGGCAGCGTCGGCCAGTTCGGCTGGTCCGGCGCGGCATCGACCTACTTCACCATCGACCGCCGCGAAAAGCTGGTGGCGATCCTGCTGATGCAATACCTGCCCGGCGGCGACCGGCCGCTGGCGTCGCCTTCGACCCGCTTCTACAACCTCGTCTACCAGGCCATTCCATGAGTTGCACCGTCCTCGTCGCCGGCTCGGCCAATCTCGACTTCGTGGTGCGCGCGGCGCATGTGCCGGCACCGGGCGAGACGGTGCTCGGCCGCGAATTCCGCACCTTCCCCGGCGGCAAGGGCGCCAACCAGGCCGTGGCCTGCGCGCGCGCCGGCGGCGCCTATACGCGCATGCTGCTGGCGCTGGGCAATGATGACTTCGCCAGGCCCATCGAAGCCTCGCTGCTCGCTGCCGGCGTACAGCTGCACACGGTACGCGATGCGCAGCTGCCGACCGGCACCGCCTTCGTCTGCCTGTCCGACGACGCCGAGAACGCCATCACCGTCGCGCCCGGTGCCAACCTGGCGCTGCAGCCCTGCCACCTGCCCGCGCTGGATGGCGTGCAATGGCTGCTGCTGCAGCTGGAAACGCCGCTGGATACCGTGCTCGCCTACGCACGGGCCGCGCGTGCGGCCGGGGTCAAGGTGGCGCTCAACGCCGCGCCGGCGCAGGCGCTGCCCGATACCCTGCTGGCGCAGCTGGACATGCTGATCGTCAATGAAGGCGAACTGGCCGTCGTCGCCGGCGACCCGCCCGACCTGGCCACCGGTCTGGCGCGGCTGGACGTGCCCTGCGTGATCGTCACCCTCGGCGCGCGCGGCTGCCTGGCGCGCGAGGCCGGCCGCACCCTGCTGCAGCCGGCGTTTTCCATCGCGCCGGTGGACACCACCGCCGCCGGCGATACGTTCTGCGGCACGCTGGTGGCGGCACTGGCGCGCGGGCAGGCGCTGCAGCAGGCGCTGCTCGCCGCCAGCGCCGCGTCCGCACTGGCCTGCACGCGCCTGGGCGCGCAGTCCAGCATCCCGGACACCGCCGGGGTCGCCGCCCTGCTGGCCGATGCCGCGCGCGTCCCCGGCGCCGATGCCCATGCCGCGCTGGCGGCATGGTGCGCGCTCTGACCCTCTTTCGTTTTCCGCTGGATGAATGCCATGACCACGCCGTACACCACGCCCGATTACGACAACGAAGCCGCCGACTACGGGCGTGAGGCGATCCGCACCGAGTACAGGTTCTCGCACGTCACCACCGGCCGTTATCTGCCCACCCCGGGCAAGGCGCCGGCATGGCCGTTCGCCGACATCGGCAGCTGGATGATCGACGCCAATGCCAGCGCCGCGGACTGGTTGACCGAGCTCAAGGACTGGCGCCGCGAGCATCTGGTGCGCATCGGCTATACCGACGTGAACTACCGCCGGCCGGAACTGCAGTGGGCGCAGCGCAATTTCGTACACGCGCAGATGATGGTCGAGGACCGCTATTTCTTCGATGTGGAAACCGCGCAGTACACCGTCGACAAGTACCTGGACGACCTGGTCGAACGCTTCGGCGGGCTGGACTCGGTACTGATCTGGTACATCTATCCGAACATCGGCATCGATGACCGCAACCAGTTCGATCTGGCGCATACGCTGCCGGGCGGCCTGGAAGGCCTGACCGCCGCGGTGAAGGCATTCCAGAAGCGCGGCGTGCGTGTGTTCCTTCCGGCCAAGCCGTGGGACCACGGCACCCGTGACCCGGGCGTGACGCACTGGGACGGCATGGCGCAGATCATCAAGGCCACCGGTGCCGACGGCATCAACGGCGACACCTTCAACGGCGTGCCGCGTGCGTTCTTCGATGCCTGCGATGCCAACGGCAACCCGGTGGTGGTGCAGCCCGAGTCCACCATCAGCTCGGAAGAGCAGCTGATCTGGAACGTGCAGAGCTGGGGCAAGAAGGCACCCGACGGCCCGGTGCCGCCGGTGTCCAAGTGGAAGTGGCTGGAGCCGCGCCACATGGTCAACTACGAGAACCGCTGGGGCCGCAACCGCAACCACGACCTGCAGTACTGCTTCTTCAACGGCATCGGCTACAACGCCTGGGAAAACATCTGGGGCATCTGGAACCAGTTCACCGCGCGCGATGGCGAAACCCTGCGTCGCATCGCCGCCATCTACCGCCAGTTCCCGGCCCTGATCGTGTCGATGGACTGGGAGCCCTACCAGGTCTGCTACCAGGGCGGCATCTTCGCCAGCCGGTTCCCGATCGAAGGCCAGTGCCTGCACACCTTCATCAACCGCAACGAATACGCGGTCAATGGCGAGCAGATCGGCCTGCCGCATGTGGACGGCACCCGTTACTATGATGTCTGGCAGGGCCTGGAGCTGTCGCCGGCCGTGCGTGAGGGCGTGGCCATCATCGAACTGCCGATGGAAGCGCGCGGCTTTGGTGCGGTGCTGAGCGTGCAGCCGGGTGTCGTGGTCGACGGTCTTGATGCATTCCTTGTCGCCGCCGCCAAGCGCGCCGAACAGCCGCTCAACAGTTTCTCCGGCGCATGGAAGGCGATCCCGCAGCAGCTGCGCGAGATCCCCGCCACCACCGCGCAGACTGTCGCGCCGCAGGGCATGGTCACCATTCCGGCCGGCGAATTCGTGTTCGCGGTTGGCGGCATCGAGATCGAAGGCTTCAACTGGGCCGGCCAGGACGTGCAGTTCCCGTGGGAGGACTGCCCGCGCCGCCATCACCGCAAGCTGATGCAGATGCAGGCGTTCCACATCGATCGCCATCCGGTCACCAATGCGCAGTTCAAGGCCTTCATCGACGCCACCGGCTATCACCCGGCCGACAGCATCAACTTCCTCGCCCATTGGGTGGATGGCGCACCACGCGCCGGCTGGGACAACAAGCCGGTGGTATGGGTGTCGCTGGAAGACGCGCGCGCCTACGCCGCGTGGGCCGGCAAGCGCCTGCCGCACGAATGGGAATGGCAGTACGCCGCGCAGGGCAGCGATGGCCGCAGCTACCCGTGGGGCAATGACTGGGACGCCAGCCGCGTGCCGCAGGTAAACCGCGGCCGCCGCGTGCTGGCACCGGCCGATGTCGATGCGCATCCGCAGGGCGCCAGCCCGTTCGGCGTCGAAGACCTGGTCGGCAACGTATGGCAGTGGACCGACGAGTTCGTCGACGAGCACACCCGCGCAGCCATCCTGCGCGGCGGCTCCAGCTACCAGCCGCAGACCTCGCACTGGTACTTCCCGCAGGCCTACCGGCTGGACCAGCACGGCAAGTACCTGCTGATGGCGCCGGCCAAGGACCGCAGCGGCATGCTCGGCTTCCGCTGCGTGGTGGACGCGGCATGAGTGCGCTCATCAGCAGCGGCCAGCAGCTGATCGCGCCGTCGGCGGTACAGCTGGACGGCGTGTTCGGGCAGATGCTGGCGGCCAACCGCAGCGGCCGCCTGAGCCACTTCATCGTCGATGAAACCAGCCCGTCGATCGGCATCTTCGGCCAGGCGCACAAGCAGCAGAACCAGGAAGGCGACTGGTACGGCGAGCACGCAGGCAAGTGGCTGTCGGCCACTGCGCGCGCGGTTGCGCAGGGTGGCCAGCCCGAGCTGGAAGCCAACCTGCGCCGCGTCGCCGATTGGCTGATCAGCCAGCAGGACGACGATGGCTATCTCGGCAACTATGCCGCCGACCGCCGTTTCGGCGTGCCGCAGCCGCCCAAGCCCGAAAGCTGGAACGGCGAACCGGCGCTGCGCACCTGGGACATCTGGACCCACAGCTACCTGATCCTCGGCTTCCTCGAAACCTGGCGTGCGCTGGGCGATGACCGCTACCTGCAGGCCGCGCGGCGCATTGCCGACCTGTGCTGGCAGGCGCTCGAATCGGGCATCGACATCACCACCCTGGGCAACCACCACGGCATGTCGGCCACGGTGCTGCTGGACCCGGCCGCCGACCTGTACCTGGTCACCGGCGAGCCGCGTTATCTGGCGCTGGCCGAGAAAATCCTGCAGCAGGCCAACGCCAACCCGCGCCTGGCCCTGCTCGACAAGGGCATCGCCAACGAGGACGCGGCGTTCATCGCTACCGGCAAGGCCTACCAGCTGTCGTGGAATCTTGTGGGTCTGGCCAAGCTGTACAAGGCCACCGGCAAGGCCGACTACAAGCTGGCCATCGACAACCTGTGGAACAACATCCGCAGCCAGCACCTGACCCTCGGCGGCGGCCCGTGGGGCGGAGTGGCGCATCGCTCGCGCGAAGTGTTCAACGCACCGCGCACGTTCTTCCCGCAGGCCTACGTGGAAACCTGCTCGGTACTGGCATGGATGCAGCTCAACCGCGAACTGCTGGCCATCACCGGCCACGCCCGCTACGCCGACGAGCTGGAACGCACCGCCTACAACGACCTGCTGGCGGCGATGGCGCCCAATGGCGAGGACTGGTGCTACTACACCTTCCCCAACGGCAGGCGCGTGCACACGACTTACTGGCGTTGCTGCAAGTCCTCCGGCGCGATGGCGGTGGAGGAACTGCCGCAGATCGCCTACGGCACCGCCGCCGACGGCGGCCTGCGGGTGAACCTGTACGGTGCAGGCCAGGCCTCCCTGCGCCACGCCGAGGCCGGCAGGGTGACGCTGCAGCAGCACACGCGCTATCCGTTCGATGGCCAGGTCACACTGCGGGTGACGCCGGATACCAGCGCCACCTTCGGCATCGGCGTGCGCATCCCGGCCTGGGCCGAGGACGCGCGCATCCAGGTCAATGGCGTCGATGTACCGGTGCAGCCGGGCGAGGACGGCTTCGTGCAGCTGCACCGCCCGTGGCGCGCCGGCGACATCGTCAACGTGGCGCTGCCGATGCAGCCGCAGCTGCAGCGCGCGGCCAACATCAACGTGCAGGAATCGCGCGCGCCCGATGGCTCACCGGTGGCGCAGGAAGTGCTGCGCTGGGAATACGTCGCCCTCACCCACGGCCCGCTGGTCTACGCCACCGGACTGATCGACGGCTACAAGACCGAGGAGACGCTGAAGCTGCCGGCCGGCGATCCGGCGCAGTGGCTGCGGGTCGGCGAGGACCGGGGCGAAGGCGCACCGGTGACGATGCAGCTGGAATGCCGCGCTCCGCTGGTGTTCGAGCCTTACTACCGCTGCGGCGGGCGCGGGGATGGCGCCTGGCGGTTGACCTGGCTGTCGCTGGCGCCGGTGGATTGAAGGCGCCAGCCCAGCGCCCATTCGCCGCTTTAAGTCCTCGCTGAAAATACCCGCACGATATGTTTCTTCCCGGCACCGCGGAGGAAACTGCAATCAAGGAATCGAGTGCACCCCATGTCAGGAAGCCACAGCCCCTCTCCCTTCGACATCGCCCGCCGCGACGGCGCCGCCGGACCGCTCGGCGGCGTGCGCGTGCTCGACCTGAGCGCCTACATCGCCGGTCCGTACGGCTGCACGCTGCTGGCCGACCAGGGCGCGGAAGTGATCAAGGTGGAGCCGCCGGGCGGCGACAACCTGCGCAAGTATCCGTCCACGCTGGAGGCCGAGAGCCGCGCCTTCCTCGGCGTCAACCGCTCCAAGCGCGGCGTGGTGCTGGACCTGAAGCAGGCCGACCAGCGCGCGGTGCTGATGCGGCTGGTGCGCGAGGCCGACGTGCTGGTGCACAACTTCCGCCCCGGCGTGCCGGCACGGCTGGGCATCGACTTCGACAGCCTGCAGCGGCTCAACCCGCGGCTGGTGTACTGCGCGGTCACCGGTTACGGCGAGAACGGCCCGCTGCGCGACAAGGCCGGCTACGACCAGGTGCTGCAGACCATGACCGGCATGTGCGCGATGCAGGGCAAGCCCGGCGGCGCGCCGGAGATTCTCTACGGCTCGGTGGTGGACTATTACGCCGCCGCGCTGGTGGCCGCAGGCGTGTCCTCGGCGCTGTACGAGCGCGAGCGCAGCGGCGAGGGCCAGTTCGTCGGCGTGTCGCTGCTGCGCAGCGCGCTGACCATGCAGTCGGCGCGGATGATCTGGGCCGAGGGCGAGCCGGAGGCGGTGGGCCGCGACATGCGTTCGGGCGGCGTCACCGGCATCCATCCGACCGCCGACGGCTGGCTCTACATCTCGGCCAACACCCCGCATTTCTGGCAGGCGCTGTGCGAGAAGACCGGCCTGCCGGAGCTGGCCGCCGATCCGCGCTACGACAGCGTGCGCAAGCGCGCGGCGCATTCGGAGGAACTGCTGGCGCGGCTGCACGCCGCGCTGGCCACGCGCGGCGCGCTGGAGTGGGAGGCGCTGTTCGGCGAGGACGTGCCGTGCGCGGCCGCGCGCAAGGTCGAGGACATGTTCGAGCATCCGCAGGTGCAGGCCGAGGACATGGTCGCTTCGCTGCCGCATCCGGTGCTGGGCAGCTACCGTGGCATCACCCGCCCGATCGTGTTCGGGCGCACGCCCGGCCCGCCGCCGTTCGCCGCGCCGGTGTTCGACCAGGACACCGCCATCCTCCTCGCCCGCGTCGCCGAAGACGGCGCCACGCCCTGATCCGGAACGCACAATGACCCTCTCCAGGCTCGCCCAACTGCGCGGACTGTCCGTCGTCGTCGCCGATACCGGCGATTACGAGGCCATCAAGCGCCTGCGCCCGGTCGACTGCACCACCAACCCGACGCTGGTGAAGAAGGCCCTCGACCTGCCGGTCTATGCCGGGCTGATCGAGCGCGAGCTGGCATGGGGCCGCGCGCAGGCCGGCGAGCGCGATGACGTGGCCAAGGCCGTGGTCGACCGCCTGACCATCGGCGTGGGCACGATGCTGGCCGAGCTGGTGCCGGGCCGCGTTTCCACCGAGGTCGATGCCGACCAGGCCC
>NZ_JASCOS010000013.1:0-59361 GCF_029959705.1 Stenotrophomonas sp. PS02297
CCCCCCAGCCCCGGGGGGGGGGCGGCCCCCCCCCCCCGCCCCCCCGCCCCACCGGCGCCTGCCACCTACACATTGGAACCGGCCCCCATGGCCGCCGACGCAGCGCCCGTGACCGCGCAGCAGGCGGAACCGGCGGCAATGCGCCTGCGTTCCAGCGCGCCGCAGCCCTTTGCCGATGCGCCGGTACGTGCATCCGCATCCGGCCTGCACGAACAGGCCAAGAGCACGGTCATGGCGCCGACCAGCATCGACGAAGATGCCAGGCTCCCGCGCCGGAAGTGGCTGGAGCGCATCCGCTCGCGCCGCGACAACGGCGATCTCGATAGTGCACGCGCCAGCCTGGAGCGTTTCGTGCTGGCCTATCCGGAAACCCGCATTCCGCGCGATCTGCAGCCGCTGCTCGCCGACTGAGGCCTGCCGCCGAAAAGCGCGGCAGCACCGGCAAGCACCGTTCGGGTGCCGGCAAACCAGCGGCCAGCCGCCTAGAATGTGCGCGATGCCCGATACCCTCGCCGCGCCCGCCAGCCACGTGCTGGAGATCAAGCACAGCCGCTTCCTCGCCCAGGCCATGCCGATCGGCAGCGCGGCCGATGCGCTGTCCTTCATCGCCGGGGTCTCGGTGGCCGACGCCACCCACAACTGCTGGGCCTACCGCTACGGTAGCGAATACCGTTCCAGCGACGACGGCGAGCCCGCCGGCACCGCCGGTCGCCCGATCCTGGCCGCGATCGACGGTCAGGGCTACGACCGCATCGCCGTGGTCGTGACCCGCTGGTACGGCGGCATCAAGCTCGGCGCCGGCGGCCTGGTGCGCGCATACGGCGGCACCGCTGCCGAATGCCTGCGCCTGGCGCCACGCCTGCCGCTGGTGGCGATGCGCCAGCTGCGGCTGGCCTGCCCATTCGACGAACTCGGCACCGTGTACTCGCAACTGGCCGCGCATGCGGCGGACAAACTTGGCGAGGCGTTCGACGAGCACGGCGCGCAGCTGTCCATCGAATTGCCCGCCGACCGCGCGGACGGCTTGAAAACCCAGCTGCGCGACGCCACCCGTGACAGGGTGCGCTGGCTCGATGCCGGCGGCTGAGGCCGGTGCCGGCCCTCCCTCCTTCCGATGCCCCGCCCATGACCGATACCGCCCCTGCTTCCCCCTCTTCCGCCAAGGCACGGCTGGGCACGCTGCGTGCGCTGTGGCCGTTCGTGCGCAGCCACATGGGGTTGTTCATCGCCTGGCTGGTGGCGCTGGCGGTGGCCTCGGCGGCCACGCTGAGCTTCCCGGTCGCGTTCCGGCGCATGATCGACGACGGCTTCAGCAACGGCAGCAACATCGACCAGGTATTCCTGCTGGTATTCGCGGTGGTGGTGGTACTGGCCGCCGCGAGCGCGGCGCGTTTCTTCTTCGTCTCGCTGCTTGGCGAAAAGGTCGTGGCCGACCTGCGCCGGCAGCTGTACGCGCACCTGATCGGACTGGATGCGCAGTTCCATGACCGCAACCGCAGCGGCGAGCTGGTCTCGCGCCTGTCGGCCGACAGCGAACTGCTGCGCAGCGTGGTCGGCAGCAGCATGTCGGTGGCGCTGCGCAGCACCGTCACCGTGGTCGGCAGCCTGGCGATGCTGTTCGTCACCAGCCCGCGCCTGGCCGCCTTCACCCTCGTCGGCATTCCGCTGGCGGTGCTGCCGATCATCCTCGGCGCGCGCCGGCTGGAAAAAGCCTCGCGCGCCAGCCAGGACCGCGTCGCCGACGCCAACAACCTTGCCAGCGAAACCCTGGGCGCGGTCCGCACCGTGCAGGCCCACGCGCGCGAAGGCTACGAAACCGGCCGCTTCGCCGACGCGGTGCGCGTGGCGGTGGCGACCGCGCGCGGCCGCATCCGCACCCAGTCGCTGGTCACCGCCATCGTCATCACCCTGGTGTTCGGCGCTGTGGTGCTGGTGCTGTGGTCCGGCGCGCACGACGTGATCGCCGGGCGCATCAGCAAGGGCGAGCTGGGCCAGTTCGTGTTCTACGCCCTGATCGGCGGCGGCTCGGTCGGCGCACTCGCCGAGGTATGGAACGAGCTGCAGCGCGCCGCCGGCGGCATGGGCCGCATCGCCGAACTGCTGCAGGAGCGCCCCGGCGTGCGCGCGCCGGCCGCGCCGCTCGCCCTGCCCGCGCCGCTGCGCGGCGACATCCGTTTCGACGACGTGGTCTTCCACTACCCTCAACGCCCGGGACAGCCCGCGCTGGAAGGCTTCACCCTGCACGTGCAGCCAGGCGAGACCGTGGCCCTGGTCGGTCCCTCCGGTGCCGGCAAGAGCACGGTGCTGTCGCTGCTGCTGCGTTTCCACGATCCCGACGCGGGCGCGATCAGCATCGATGGCGTCGACCTGCGCCAGGCCGAGCCCACCGCGCTGCGCGAACAGATCGCGCTGGTGCCGCAGCAGCCGGCCCTGTTCGCGTCCAGCGCCGCCGAGAACATCCGCTATGGCCGCCTGCAGGCCAGCGACGAGGAACTGCATGCCGCCGCACGCGCCGCCGAGGCCGACGACTTCATCCGCGCCCTGCCCGAAGGCTATGCCAGCGAACTGGGCGAGCGCGGCGCACGCCTGTCCGGCGGCCAGCAGCAGCGCATCGCCATCGCCCGCGCCCTGCTCAAGGACGCGCCGATCCTGCTGCTGGACGAAGCCACCAGCGCGCTGGACGCGCAGAGCGAACGCGCTGTGCAGCATGCGCTGGAACGGCTGATGGCCGGCCGCACCACGCTGGTGATCGCGCACCGGCTGGCGACCGTGCTCAAGGCCGATCGCATCGTGGTCATGGACCACGGCCGCATCGTCGCCCAGGGCACCCACGAGCAGCTGCTGCGCGAAGGCGGCCTGTACGCTGAACTGGCGCGGCTGCAGTTCATCGACTGAGACGGACCGGCGATCCATGCGGCGCCTGGCGTGCGGGACGATCCGCGTGCGGTGAGGAACAGGCTCTCGACGCGGGGCTAACGCGCGGCGATGCAGGCTGGCCCGGCCGAACCGGGTTGGATGCCACGCAGGAGGTCGCCATGTCGTTCCGCCAGTTCCCCGCCACCGACAGCAACGGCGAGAGCCACATCATCATCGAGTTCATTCCCGAACAGGGAAACAAGGGTGCCGGCGACACCGTGCCGCGCTACGAACTGGACGATGGCCGCCACCTGCAGCGCAACGCGCGCGAATTCACCACGCTCGACGGCCAGTTGCGGCTGCGCATCTGAAACAGCGCGTCTTCCGCAGGAGCGACGTCAGTCGCGAACGGGGACGTCAGGAAGAATGCTCCATCGCGGCTGACGCCGCTCCTGCGGCCATGCATCCGCGTGCGGATCACGACTGGCGAAGAATTCACCAGCCATCTTGACAGCCTTGCACCGCAAGGGCTGCCGGCGTTCATCCACAGGCTTGTGCGCAGGTCATCCACAACCGCTGTGGATGAATGCGCACATCGATGAACAACGGTTGTCGGCATTGCGGCGATGCACGCGCGATGGCGATGCCCGGCCGGCCACCCCGCTGGAGAAAAAGACTGGCGAAGAATTCGCCAGCCATCTTGACAGCCTTGCACCGCAAGGGCTGCCGGCATTCATCCACAGGCTTGTGCGCAGGTCACCCACACCCGCTGTGGATGAAGCGCACTCAGCGGTCGAGCACCCTGCCGATGCCGCTGCGGTCGATCTCGCGCGCGGCCGCCTCCAGCACTTCCGGCGCATAGCGCTGCACGAAGCCCATGCGGAAATGCACCTCGCCGCCCGGCGTGCGCGAGGAATGGATCGAGGACAGACTGATGCCATGCCGTTCGAACACATGCAGCAGTTCGCGCAGCGAACCGGCCCGGTCCTCGGGCAGGTGCACGCTCATCGCGCGCGTGTCGGTCAGGTCCGCCAGCAGGTAGCCCAGCCGCTCGAAACTGTAGTTGCCCTCGCGCAGCGTCCGTTCGTCCACCGCGTCGCGGTTGTCGTCGAGGAACTGCCTGCGGAACGCCGCCCGCGCCGCGTCGCTGCCATCGGCCAGCTGTGCGCGCAGCCGCTGCAGCTGCTCCAGCAGGCGATCCAGCACCTCGCCCGCATGCGGGTTGCCGAACTGGATGTCCTCGTAGATCGCCGGGTTCAGCGACAGGATGCGCGAGATCACCGCCGCATCCAGTTCGAACGCGGTCGAGCGGTACGGCATCAGCGCCTGCAGCTCGCCGAGCAGCGGCGCATAACCACGCATCACCCCGGCCTGCGCCAGATGGGTGGCATGCACCATCGCCTGCACCAGTGCCATCACCCGGTCGTGGTGCTCGGGCGTGGCCGGCACGCATTCGGCTTCCAGCGCGGCGTACAGCCGTTCCAGCCAGGGCTGCCAGCGCGCCTCCACGCGCGCCTCGCACACCACCATCACCCGGCCCTTGAGCGTGGGCGCCTTGGGCGGCGCGGTCATCGGATGCAGGCCGGCCACGCTGGCCTGCGAACGCAGCATCGCCGCCACCGGCGCGCTCTTGATCGAGGTCACGTCCAGCCACAGCCTGTCGCGCTCGCGCCCGGCCGAACGCCTCGCGTAATCGTCGATCAATGCCGGCGTATACCGGATCGGTGCGGAAAACAGCAGCACGTCGGCACGTTCCAACAGCTGCTCCGGCGACTGCGAGGCGGCATCGACCGGATCGTGGCCGATCACTTCCAGGCCCATGCGCGACTGGAAGAAGCCGCGCAGCCAGCGACCATAGGCACCGCCGCTGCCGACGATGCCGATGACCGGCGCCATCGGCGCCAGCGCCGCGCTCACGCCAGCCGCTCGGCGCGGAAGCGGTACGGCGTGCCCAGCGCGGCCGGTGCGGCGGCCAACACGTCGAACTCCTCCACCCCCTGCGCCAGCGTCGCTTCCAATGCGGCATGCACGCCGGCGATGGCGCGCCCAACCGCATCCTCGAAGCGATGGCCCTTGAGCAGGAACGCCACCAGCAACGACATCAGCACGTCGCCGGTGCCGGCCACGTCCACCGGCAGGTGCGGCGAGGTCCAGCGCCAGATTTCGTCGCGGCCGATCGCCAGTGTGACCAGTTCGCCCGGCACGCCGGACACCGAATGCGCGATCACCCACTGCGGGCCGCGCTCCAGCAGAACGCGCGAGGCAGCGATGGCATCGTCCTGCTGCAGCGCCGGCATGCCGGTCAAACGCCCCAGCTCGAAGGCGTTGGGCGTGACCAGCCATGCGTGCGGCAGCAGGCGTTCGGCGAATATTTTTTCCAGCCCGGGTTCGACATAGGGCCCGGTATGGGTGTCGCCGATCACCGGGTCCAGGCAGTAGCGCAGCCCCGGGCAGGAAGGCCGTGTTTCGTCCAGCCAGTCGGCGAAGGCGGCGCCGTTGGCGACGCTGCCGAAATAACCGGAAACCAGCGCGCCGGCGCGCTGCGGCAGGCCGCGTTCGCTGGCGCCCTGCAGCAGTTCGGCGAACCAGTCGGCCGGCAGCACGCGGCCGCGCAGCGTCGCGTAGAACGGCGCATTGCTGAGCAGGGTGGTGGGAATCTCCGCCACGCGCAGGCCCAGCGCGCGCAGCGGTGGCACCGCCGCGCTGTTGCCGGCATGGCCATAGACCAGCTGCGACTGTACGGAAATCACGTCCACCGGCGAGGGCCCATCCGGGCGTTGCCGGCGACCGTGCACGAGATGGCTGTGGTCGACGTCGTTCATCGCCGCATTCTACGCCTGCGGCCACCACGGCCGACGGCATGGATGCGCACGCAACCAAACGCCGGAAACGAAGAGGCCGCAGCAAGCTGCGGCCTTCGACACTCTGGCAGAAGCGGCTTCAGTCACGAAAAGGCTCTATCGGGAGAGCCATCGCGGCTGAAGCCGCCCTTACGGACAGGCAGGAACTCAGGGCGAGGTCATCCTGTCCCAGAAACCCTTGACGCCATCCAGG
This sequence comes from Stenotrophomonas sp. PS02297, assembly GCF_029959705.1. Classification (NCBI taxonomy): domain Bacteria; kingdom Pseudomonadati; phylum Pseudomonadota; class Gammaproteobacteria; order Lysobacterales; family Lysobacteraceae; genus Stenotrophomonas; species Stenotrophomonas sp. PS02297. The sequence goes on from NZ_JASCOS010000013.1 coordinate 5,911, forward strand.
AAGGTGGCCGATTTGGGCGAATGCTTGCGCGCTTCCTCGCCGACGAAGGTCGCCTCGAACTGTTCCAGCAGCTTGCGCTGTTCGGCGGTGAGGTTGACCGGCGTCTCCACCACGATGCGGCAGTACAGGTCGCCCTCGGTGCGGCTGCGCACCGACTTGACGCCCTTGCCGCGCAGGCGGAACAGCTTGCCGGTCTGGGTCTCGGCGGGAATGCGGATCTCCGCCTCGCCGCCCAGCGTGGCCACGCGCACGGCATCGCCGAGGGCCGCCTGCGAAATCCGCACCGGCACCTCGCAGTGCAGGTCGTCGCCGTCGCGGGTGAAGATGGCATGCTCGCGCACGCGCACTTCCACATACAGATCGCCCGGCGGCGTACCGGCCGGACCGGCCTCGCCCTCGCCCTGCAGGCGGATGCGGTCGCCGGTATCGACACCGGCCGGCACCTTCACCGACAGCACCTTGTCTTCCTCGACGCGGCCGTTGCCATGGCAGGTCTTGCATGGCTTGGCAACGATCTGGCCGCGACCGCCGCAGTTGTGGCAGGCCTGCTGCATGGCGAAGATGCCGCGCTGCATGCGCACCTGGCCGCGGCCGCCGCAGACGTTGCAGGTCTCGACCTTGCCGTCTTCCGAGCCGCTGCCGTCGCAGTCGCCGCACTCGACCAGGGTCGGAATCTCGATGCGGCGCTCCACGCCGGCAACGGCTTCCTCCAGGTCCAGCTCCATCACGTAACCGATGTCGGCGCCGCGCCGCGCCTGGCGTGCGCCGCCTCCGCCACCGAAGATGTTGCCGAAGATGTCGCCGAAGATGTCGCCCATGTCCGGGCCGCCCGGACCGCCGCCCATCCCGCCCATGCCGTGCTCGAACGCGGCGTGGCCGTGGGCGTCGTACATGCGCCGCTTGTTGCCGTCGGACAGGACCTCGTAGGCCTCCTTGCATTCCTTGAAGGCGGCCTCGGCCGCGGCGTCGCCCGGATTGCGGTCCGGATGATGCTTCATCGCGCAGCGGCGATAGGCCTTCTTCAGTTCCTCGTCGCCGGCGTCGCGGGAGACGCCCAGTACTTCGTAGTAATCGCGCTTGCTCATGCTTTACCTCTCCCTCCCCCTCCGGGGGAGGGCTGGGGTGCGGGTTCGTTGATGCGACAAGGGTCCGGGACCGCACCGCGGCCCCGAACCCTCGCCCCGGCCCCTCCCCGAGGGGAGAGGGCAATGGACATCAGGACTTCTTGTCGTCCTTGACCTCGGTGAACTCGGCGTCGACCACATCGTCGCCAGCCGGACCGGCCGCACCCGCGCCCGGGGCCGGGCCGCCCTGCTCGCCGGCCGAAGCGGCGGCATACAGCGACTGACCGGCTTCTTCCAGCGCCTTCGACTTCGCTTCGATCTGCGCCTTGTCGTCACCCTTCATCGCGGTTTCCAGGTCGGCCAGGGCCGCTTCCACCTTGCCGATGACATCGCCGCCGACCTTGCTGCCATGCTCGGTGATGGCGCTGCGGGTGGCGTGGATCAGGCCATCGGCCTGGTTGCGGGCCTGCACCAGTTCCTGGAACTTCTTGTCTTCCTCGCGGTGCGTCTCGGCGTCGGCCACCATGCGCGCGATCTCGTCCTCGGACAGGCCCGAACCGGCCTTGATCTCGACCTTCTGTTCCTTGTTGGTCTTCTTGTCCTTGGCCGAGACGTGCAGGATGCCGTTGGCGTCGATGTCGAAGGACACTTCCACCTGCGGCAGGCCGCGCGGCGCCGGCTCGATGCCGGTCAGGTCGAACTTGGCCAGCGACTTGTTGTAGCGGGCCTGTTCGCGCTCGCCCTGCAGCACGTGCACGGTCACGGCCGACTGGTTGTCCTCGGCGGTGGAGAAGGTCTGCGAGGCCTTGGTCGGGATGGTGGTGTTCTTCTCGATGATCTTGGTGAACACGCCGCCCAGGGTCTCGATGCCCAGCGACAGCGGGGTCACGTCCAGCAGCAGCACGTCCTTGACGTCGCCGCCCAGCACGCCGCCCTGGATCGCGGCGCCCAGCGCCACGGCCTCGTCCGGGTTGACGTCCTTGCGCGGCTCCTTGCCGAAGAACTCGCTGACCGCCTGCTGCACCTTCGGCATGCGGGTCTGGCCGCCGACCAGGATCACCTCGTTGATGTCGCTCGAACGCAGGCCGGCATCGTTCAGCGCGGTGCGGCACGGCTCGATCGACTTCTTGATCAGCTCTTCCACCAGCGCTTCCAGCTTGGCGCGGGTCAGCTTGATGTTCAGGTGCTTCGGACCCGATGCATCGGCGGTGACGTACGGCAGGTTGACTTCGGTCTGCTGCGCGCTGGACAGCTCGATCTTGGCGCGCTCGGCCGCGTCCTTCAGGCGCTGCAGGGCCAGCGGGTCCTTGCGCAGGTCGATGCCCTGGTCCTTGTTGAACTCGTCCACCAGGTACTCGATGACGCGGTTGTCGAAGTCTTCGCCGCCGAGGAAGGTGTCGCCGTTGGTGGCCAGCACTTCGAACTGCTTCTCGCCGTCGACGTTGGCGATCTCGATGATCGACACGTCGAAGGTGCCGCCGCCCAGGTCGTAGACGACGATCTTGCGGTCCTTGTTGTCGCCCTTGTCCAGGCCGTAGGCCAGCGCCGCGGCGGTCGGCTCGTTGATGATGCGCTTGACGTCCAGGCCGGCGATGCGGCCGGCGTCCTTGGTCGCCTGGCGCTGGCTGTCGTTGAAGTAGGCCGGCACGGTGATGACCGCCTCGGTGACCTTCTCGCCGAGGAAGTCCTCGGCGGTCTTCTTCATCTTCTCCAGCACCTTGGCCGAGATTTCCTGCGGCGCCATCTTGCGGCCGTCGCTGGTGGCCACCCAGGCATCGCCATTGTCGTGGGCGAGGATGCCGTACGGGACGTGGGCGATGTCCTTCTGCACTTCGGCGTCGGTGAACTTGCGGCCGATCAGGCGCTTCACCGCGTAGAAGGTGTTCTTCGGATTGGTGACGGCCTGGCGCTTGGCCGAGGCGCCCACCAGTACTTCGCCGTCCTTCGTATAGGCGACGATGGAGGGCGTGGTGCGGTCGCCTTCCGAGTTCTCGATGACGCGGGCCTTGCCGCCGTCCATGATCGCCACGCACGAGTTGGTGGTGCCGAGGTCGATACCAATGATCTTGCCCATGGGGGACTCCTGAGGATTCGTGTGCCGGCAGCCGCCGGGTATGAACGGGATGTGGGGGATGGCCGGATGACATTCAAGCCACCCCCGGAACGCTGTTTGCCGATGGCCGCGCGCGTTAAGGCGGCGGCCAGCCGGCCGGGGGTCAATCGACCCGGGCCACCACCACCAGCGCCGGCCGCAGCAGGCGCTCGTTGAGCAGGTAGCCCTTCTGGAACACGGTCACCACCGCGCCCGGGGCCACGCCGGCGGGGGCGTCGACCTGGCTGATGGCCTGGTGGTGTTCCGGATTGAACGCCTGCCCGACCGGGTCGAGCAGGGTCAGGCCGTTGTCGGCGGCGACCTTGAGCAGCTGCTTGTAGGTCAGCTCCAGCCCCTCGCGCAGCGGGCTGGGGTCGGCGCCGGCCGCGACCAGCCCCGCATCCAGGCTGTCGAACACCGGCAGCAGTTCGCCCAGCAGCTTCTCGTTGGCGAACTTGCGCGCCTGCTCGATGTCGCGCGCCACGCGCTTGCGCTGGTTCTCCAGGTCGGCGCGCTCGCGCAGCGACTCGCCCTTGAGCTGCTCGATCTCGGCGCGCAGCGCCTGGACCTGCGCGCCCTGCGCCTCGGCCGCGTCGCCAGCGGTGCCCTCGGTCTCGAATTCGGGGTGGTCTTGGTTCATTTCCGGTTCCCTGGCGGTCGTTCTGCCGCCTGCCTGCTCCCCGTATGTGGGCTGCCCCCGGGGTTTCAAGGTTCAGGCTCATCCCCTGCGACCGGCGCGCATTAATCTGTGGCACCGGGCGCCATTCCCGGATTGACCTGCCGCATGCGCATGCTAGTTTTGCGCGGCCCCAACCTCTGCCGACCATGCTCAGACATCTTTCGATCAAGGATTTCGCCGTCGTCCGCGCCACCGAACTGGAGTTCGGGCAGGGCATGACCGTGGTTTCCGGCGAAACCGGCGCGGGCAAGTCGCTGATGGTCGACGCGCTGGGCTTCCTGTCCGGGCTGCGCGCCGACAGCGGCGTGGTCCGCCACGGCGCCGCCCGGGCCGAACTTTCGGCCGAATTCGACCTCGCCGACGAGGCCCCCGCCCGCCACTGGCTGCGCGACAACGAGCTCGACGACGAGGATCAGTGCCAGCTGCGCCGGGTAATCCGCGCCGATGGCGGCTCGCGCGCCTTCATCAATGGCCGCCCGGTGCCGGTCTCGCAGCTGGCCGAGCTGGCCGCCTTCCTGGTCGAGATCCATGGCCAGCACGACCAGCAGGCGCTGCTGTCGCGCCCCAGCCAGCTGGCCCTGCTCGATGCCTATGCCCGCAACGACGCCGAACGCGCCGCGGTGCGTGCCGCCAGCGGCCAGTGGCAGGCGCTGATCGACGAGCGCGATGCGCTGTCGCAGCAGGGCGACGTCTCCGACCGCATCACCTTCCTCGAACACCAGCTCGGCGAGCTGCAGCGCGAGGAACTGGAACCGGCTGCGCTCGTGGCGCTGGCCGCCAGCCATCGCCGCCAGGCGCACTCCACCGCGCTGATCGAGGCCTGCCAGTACGCCGGCAACGCGCTCAACGGCGATGAGGCCCCCGCCCTGCTCGGCCTGCTGCAACAGGTGCGGCACGAACTGTCGCGGGTCAGCCAGCACGATGCGCGGCTGGGCGAGATCGACGGCATGCTCGACGCCGCCGGCATCCAGCTGCACGAGGCCCTGGCCCAGCTGGACCGGGTGCTGGACGACCTGGACAGCGACCCGGAAGCGTTCGAGGAGATCGAGCGCCGGCTCGGCCGCCTGCACGACCTGGCGCGCAAGCACCGCGTGCCGATGGAAGAGCTGGCCGACGCCCGCGAACGCCTCGCCGCGGAACTGGAACAACTACGCGGCGCCGACGAGCGCCTGTCGCGGCTGGCCGGCGAGATCGACACGGCCACCGCGCGCTGGCAGGCGCAGGCCGCCCGGCTCACCGCCAGCCGCGCCAGCGCGGCCAAGGCCCTGTCGGACACCACCACCACCCTGATCGGCGAGCTGGGCATGGGCGGCGGCCAGTTCCTGATCGAACTGGAACCCCAGCCGCAGCCACGCCCGGACCCGAACGGCGCCGAGCGGGTCGAATTCCTGGTTGCCGCCAATGCCGGGCAACCGCCGCGGGCGCTGCGCAAGGTCGCCTCCGGCGGCGAACTGTCGCGCATCTCGCTGGCCATCGAAGTAGCGGCGCTGGGCCTGGATGCCGTGCCGACCATGGTGTTCGACGAAGTGGATTCGGGCATCGGCGGCGCCGTGGCCGACATTGTCGGCAAGAAGCTCCGCGCCCTGGGCGAGCGCCGCCAGGTGCTGTGCGTGACCCACCTGCCACAGGTCGCCTCCAAGGGCCATGCCCATTACCGGGTCAGCAAGGCACCGGTGGAAGGCATGACCCAGAGCGCGGTGGAACTGCTCGATGCCAGGGGCCGCGAGGAAGAACTGGCGCGCATGCTCGGCGGCGCCGAAGTGAGCAAGGAAGCCCGCGCCGCCGCGCGCAAACTGCTGGCCGAGGTCTGAGCCCCGGCACTGCCCACCCACTGCCGGGGGCCGGCGAAGTCACCCACCTCCTGCGCCTCGATGTGGCACCGGCCGGCACCGGGGCGACTACCCCGGCAATCTGCCGGCCACCAGCACACCGCCCGCAGACAAAAACACCGGCACGGGGCCGGTGTCGTCTTCCACGGTGCGGGCGCCTCAGCGCCGCTTCTTGCGCACGTACAGCACCAGCGAATGCTCTTCCAGTTCGTAGCCATGCTCGGCCGCGATCTTCTTCTGCAGTTCCTCGATCTCGCGGCTCTCGAACTCGATGATCTTGCCGGTATCCACGTCCACCATGTGGTCGTGGTGGCCGCCGCGGTCAAGTTCATAGACCGCCTGCCCACCTTCGAAGTTGTGCTTGAGCACCAGGCCGGCCGCCTCGAACTGGGTCAGGACGCGGTAGACCGTCGCCAGGCCGATCTCGTCGCCGCAATCGAGCAGCTGCCGGTAGATGTCCTCGGCGGTCAGGTGGTGGTGCGGGGTGTTCTGCTCAAGCAGCGCCAGGATGCGCATCCGCGGATGCGTCACTTTCAGGCCGACTTTGCGCAGGTCGTTGGATTCCATGGCCATCGTGTTCATTGGCGGTTTAACGCCAGTTGCCTCCGGTCAGATCGCGCTGGGTGCCGGGGAGTGTATCATCGCCGGGATTTCCTCAATCGCCTGTCCCAATGCGCAACCTCCTGCTGATCGCCGTTGTCGCCCTGTCCACCGCCGGCTGCGGCATCATCTACAAGCAGCCCATCTACCAGGGCAACCTGCTGCAAGAAAAGTCCGTCGCGCAGCTGCAGGCCGGCCAGAGCAAGCAGCAGGTCAACGCGCTGCTGGGGACGCCGTCCATTCCCGATCCGTTCCATGCCCAGCGCTGGGACTACACCTCCAGCCAGCGCGTGAACCGCCTGGGCAAGACCGAGGTGAAGAATTTCACCGTGTTCTTCGAGAACGACCGCGTCGCCCGCTGGGAAGGCGACTACTTCCCCAACCAGGATGCGGAACTGGCCCAGAAGAGCGTGCGCCAGTTCGGCCGCAACCTGGCCAAGGACAAGAAGAAGCGCGGCGGCCACTGAACCCGGGCGCCACGCACCAGATCAATCGCCGCCGCGCGCCCGCCGGCGGCGATTTTCTTTTGGGTCGGCCAACAACGGCCTGAGCAGTTCGATGCGATCCCCTTCATGCAGCGCCTGCTGCGGCCGCGCGAGCACGCCATGCACGGCCGTGGCCACGAAGCCGCCATCGGTGCCCAGCGCCGCCGCCTCCAGCGCGTCGGCTACCGTGCAACCTTCCGGCAGGATCAGTTCGCGACGCAGGTAGCGCTCCGGCCAGGCCAGCACCACTTCCACGCGCATGGCTCAGCCCCCCTGCTCGGCCACGCGCACGAAATCATTGACCATGCGATCGGCCAGCCCCTGGAAACCCAGCGCAAGCGCCGGCCCAAGCAGGCGCGAGGTCGGCTCGAACTCGAGCTCGAGGCTCACCTTGCAGGCAGCATCGGACAGCGGCTGGAACTGCCAGCGGCCATGCAGGCGCTTGAACGGGCCATCCTTCAACTGCATGTCGATGCTGCCCGGACGCTGCAGCACGTTCTCGGTCATGAACCAGGTCCGGAACGAACCCAACCCCAGGTCCAGGCGGGCCACCAGCCGTTCCGGCCCCTGCTCCAGGATCTGCGCCGCCTCGCACCAGCGGAAACGACGCGGATAGGCGGCGACATCGTTGACCAGATCGAACATGCGCTCGGCGGGCTGTTCGACCAGAGCGCTACGGCGGATGGTAGGCATGCGGAATACGGACGGATGTTCGGAACGCCTCCGAATCGGAGACAATAAGGGAATGAGCAAGAAACCCGGTAAGGATAAAGCAAAGAACGCGCAGGCCGACAAAACCATCGCGCTCAACAAGCGCGCGCGCCATGAATACCACCTGGAGGAACGCTTCGAGGCCGGACTGGTGCTACAGGGCTGGGAGATCAAGGCCATCCGGGCCGGGCGCGGCAACATGACCGATGCCTACGCCTATGTGAAAGACGGCGAGATCTTCCTGATCGGCGCCCAGATCACCCCGCTGATCCAGGCCTCCACCCACACCGTTCCCGAGGACCGCCGCCAGCGCAAACTGCTGCTGCACCGGCGCGAGATCGACAAGCTGATCGGCCGCGTCGAGCGTGACGGCTACACCCTGGTACCCACCGCGATGTACTGGAGCAAGAACAAGATCAAGCTCGAGATCGCGCTGGCCAAGGGCAAGCAGAACCACGACAAGCGCGACACCGCCAAGGAACGCGACTGGGCCCGCGAGAAGCAGCGCGCAATGCGCGCCCACAACCGCAACGCCTGAGTGAAGCGGCGGGTCCACCCACCACCCCGTCTTCAGCCCAGCAGCAACGCCCGCCTGTCGCGCACGCGGGCATCGCACCTGCCCAGTGCGACATGCAGCGCGGCGAGCGGCACCGCCACCGCGAGCCGCCCTGCATCGCCGCCAGCACCCGCCATCCAGCGCCTCGCCTCCGCTGCCGCATCCGGTGGCAACAACGCCAGCAGCTCGACATCCTCCAGGGAATCGACAACCGCCTGGAGGCGCATGGAAAGGCCGACAACGCGCGCCGCATAGCTGCCCACATGCACCACGGCGATGACGACCGCCAGCCCTGCCGCGCCCCAGGCACCCCACATGCCCGTCGCGATGCCCAAGGCCGATGTCGCCAGCAACAGCAGCAGCACCGCAAACCCGGGATTCCCGAGGGGCGCCAGCGAGGGCCGCCGGAACGCCCGGCGGCAGAGCAGCGCAAGCGCCAGGACAGCCACCGCCTGCACGCCCGGCTGTGCGGCCATGAGCGCAGCGCCCGCCGCCAGCACCAATCCCAGGCCGACCCACGAAGAGGGCATCGCCCGCCGGCGGAAATCAGCGCCAACGGTCGCAGCCAATCCACTCAGGCGATACGGACAAGGAGAATTCATCTGGCCATGCCATCACGGGAACATGGCAGCCATGGTCGACAGCCGCATGTCGCAGAATGGTCGCAGTGCCGTTAAGCCGTTCCGCCACGCGCTCCAGCATGCGGCACGACCACTGCAGCCTTGCCTTCAGGCAAAAGAAAAGCCCAGCCGGCGAAGGCTGGGCTTTATAGATGGTGGAGGTGGGCGGAATTGAACCGCCGTCCGAAGGCACTCCATCCCCGGTACTACATGCTTAGCTCGCCGTTGCATCTCGTCCCGGAACAGCACGGCGCGCAAAGCGCATCCCGGAACCAGCCCGCTTTATCTAGCTTGGAGCTGACGGGCAGCCACCCCATGCGATTCCGTGATGATGACCCTACGCAGCGAGCACGGACACAAGCTGTTTCGGGGCTTAGGCCTTAAGCGGCCAGAGCGTAGTTGTCGTCGTTGGCAACTATGAGTTTTGCAGCTGGATTTACGAGGAAAGCTACCCCCTCGGCATGCACCAAGCGACTTCACAACCCCCGTCGAAACCAGTGCACCCCCGATTTCTTCAAGAATCTTCAGTCTTCATCGTCCAGATCCGCGATGCAGTCCGGACGATGCTCGACGTCGGTCATGGTACGCGATGCCGCCAGCGGCGTCACCTCCACGCATCTCCCTGGACACCCCGCAGTCAGGCGTCATCCGTGTCCCGGGGCAGCGATGCGGATCCATGTCCCTGAAATGAAAAACGTCCGCAAACCGAGGCGGTCTGCAGACGTTCTTCAACTGGCGGAGTGAGAGGGATTCGAACCCTCGATAGAGCTTTTGACCCTATACTCCCTTAGCAGGGGAGCCCCTTCGGCCTCTCGGGCATCACTCCGTTTTCTTTCGCCCTGCCGCGTGTTCCGTGGCAGGGCGCGAAGAATACCGTTTAACGGGGTGAAAGGTAAACCCTTATTCGGAAGTTTCTTCACTTCCCGGTGCAGCCGGCTCGTCGCCGCGCTGGATACGCTGGAAAATCTCCTCACGGTGCACCGCCACGTCCTTCGGCGCGGTGATACCGATACGTACCTGGTTGCCCTTGACGCCGAGCACGGTCACGCTGACCGAGTCACCAATCATCAGGGTTTCGCCTACACGGCGAGTCAGGATCAACATTGTGCGAATCTCCATGGAACCAGTGGGGGCTTCCCACCGGCATTGGCGCGCCAAGTACCTGCGCCCCACGACAAAGGGAAAAGACCCCCAATGTTAATGGCAGGGCGCCGGCGCCTTCAAGGCGCGCGGTTGTCTACGTTCATGCCAAGTGTGGCTTGATCCATTCCAGCACGCCTTCGAGCGCGGCGACCAGTTTGGGACCGTCTTCACCACCACCCTGCGCCAGATCGGGACGACCACCGCCCTTGCCACCGATCTGACCGGCGACATGGGACAGCAGTTCCCCGGCCTTGACCCTGCCCATTGCCGAGCCGTTCACGCCAGCGACCAGGGATGCCTTTCCATCCTGGGTGCCGGCCAGCAGGATCACCGCGTCGCCCAGCTGCTGCTTCAGGCGGTCCATGGCATCGCGCAGCGCCTTGGCGTCGAAGCCTTCCAGGCGCGCAGCCAGTACCTTCACGCCACCGATCTCGACTGCCGACGCGCCGAGGTCGGCGGTCGCGCCCGAAGCCAGCTTGGCCTTGAGGGCTTCCAGCTCGCGCTCGAGCTTCTTCTGCCGCTCGCCGAGCTGGCGGATCTTCTCGACCACGTCGGTCGCCGCGCCGCCCAGCAGGCTTGCGGCCTCGGCCAGACGGGCTTCCTCGGCATCCACATGGTCCAGCGCGCCCTGCCCGGTCACCGCCTCGATGCGGCGCACGCCGGAGGAGACGCCACCTTCGGAGGTGATCTTGAACAGGCCGATATCGCCGGTGCGCGATACGTGGGTGCCGCCGCACAGTTCGGTGGAGTAGTCGCCCATCTTCAGCACGCGCACGTTCTCGCCGTACTTCTCGCCGAACAACGCCATCGCACCGAAGTCCAGCGCCTCCTGCATGCCCATGTGGTGCACTTCGGCGGCGTTGTTGGCGCGCACCTGCTCGTTGACCTTGCGCTCGATGATCGCCAGTTCATCCGCGCCGATCGGCTGGAAGTGCGAGAAATCGAAGCGCAGGCGGTCCGGCGCCACCAGCGAGCCCTTCTGCTGCACATGGGTGCCGAGCACCTCGCGCAGGGCGGCATGCAGCAGGTGGGTGGCGGAGTGGTTGAGGATGGTGGCGCTGCGGCGGGCGTTGTCGATCGTGCCGGACAGCACGTCGCCGAGCTTGATCGCGCCCTGGCTCAAGGTGCCGACATGACCGTGGAACTGCCCGGCGAACTTCTGCGTATCGGACACCGCCACCTGCGCGCCGTTTCCGGACAGCGTGCCGGTATCGCCGACCTGGCCGCCCGACTCGGCATAGAACGGGGTCCTGTCGGTGAACAGGATCACCTCGTCGCCGGCCTGCACGGCATCCACCGGGCGTCCGTCCTTGAGCAGCGCGACCACCTTCAGGCCGTCGGCCTGGAGCTGGTCGTAGCCCAGGAAGACGGTCGGCGACAGCGTGGCGACAAGTTCCGCCGGCAGCTGCACGCCGCCACCGAACTTGCCGGCGGCGCGCGCCATTTCGCGCTGGTGCTCCATGGCGGAGTCGAAGCCGGCCATGTCCACCGTCATGCCGCGCTCGCGGGCGATGTCGGCGGTCAGGTCGACCGGGAAGCCGTAGGTGTCGTACAGACGGAAAGCATCGGCGCCGGGAATGACGCCATCGCCGACCTTGGCCGCGACGTCGTCGAAGATCTTCATGCCGGCATCCAGCGTCTCGGCGAAGCGCTCTTCCTCGGCCAGCAGCGCCTTCTGCACCGTCGCGGCCGCGGCCGGCAGTTCCGGATAGGCCTCGCCCATCAGCTCGACCAGGGTCGGCACCAGCTTGTGGAAGAACGGCTGGCGCACGCCCAGCATCCAGCCGTGGCGCAGGGCACGGCGGATGATCCGGCGCAGCACGTAGCCGCGGCCTTCATTGGACGGCAGCACGCCATCGACGATGAGGAAGGAGCAGGCGCGGATGTGGTCGGCGATCACGCGCAGCGACTTGTTCTCCAGGTCGGCGGTGCCGGTCAGCCCGGAAGCCTTGCGGATCAGCGCCTGGAACAGGTCGATTTCATAGTTGGTGTGCACGTGCTGCAGGATCGCCGCCAGGCGCTCCAGGCCCATGCCGGTATCCACGCACGGCGCCGGCAGCGGCACCAGCGTACCGTCGGGCTGGCGGTCGAACTGCATGAAAACCAGGTTCCAGATTTCGATGAAGCGGTCGCCATCTTCATCCGGAGAACCCGGGGGACCGCCGGCGATATGCTCGCCGTGGTCGAAGAAAATCTCGGTGCACGGACCGCACGGGCCGGTATCGGCCATCTGCCAGAAATTGTCGGAGGCGTACGGCGCGCCCTTGTTGTCGCCGATGCGGACGATGCGCTCTTCCGGCACGCCGATCATGTCGCGCCACAGCGCGTAGGCCTCGTCGTCGTTGTGGTAGACGGTGATCAGCAGGCGCTCGGCCGGCAGCTTCCAGACCTGGGTCAGCAGCTCCCAGGCCCAGGCGATGGCGTCCTTCTTGAAGTAATCGCCGAAGGACCAGTTGCCCAGCATCTCGAAGAAGGTGTGATGGCGGGCGGTGTAGCCGACCGAATCGAGGTCGTTGTGCTTGCCGCCGGCGCGCAGGCAGCGCTGGACGTCGGCCGCGCGCACGTAGCTGCGCTTCTCCGCGCCCAGGAACACGTCCTTGAACTGCACCATGCCGGAGTTGGTGAACAGCAGGGTCGGATCGTTGCCCGGCACCAGCGGCGCGGACGGCACGATGGTGTGGCCCTTCCCCTTGAAGAATTCGAGGAAGTCGGCACGGATCTGTGAGGTAGTGAACTTTGCGGGTGTATTCATGAGGACTGGCGATAGGCGGGCTGGCGGCAGCCGGCTCCCCACGCGGTTCGTGGATCCGGAACGGCCGAAACCCTGAAAGGGTATCAGGCCCGGTCCATTCAGTCCTCAGGATCGTAGCGGGTAGCGCTGCGGATGCAGCCCCCGTCGAAGCCGCGCCGGGCCAGCATGTCCGCGGCCTTGCGCCGCTGCGCCAGATCCTGCGGCCCCTCCGGACCGAAACGCCGGCAGACCAGTTCCCGGGCCAGTTCCGCCCAGTCGCCCTCGAATGTGGCCATCGCGGCCTCGATCCGCTCGCTGTCCAGGCCATGGGTGCCGAGTTCGGCACGGATATGCAGGGGGCCATAGCCTCCCCCGGACCGGTTGCGCACCAGGGCCTCGGCGAAACGGGTGTCGTCCTGCCAGCCCTCTTCGGCCAGCTTCGCTACCGCGGCGTCGACTTCGTCCGCATCCACGCCCCGGGCCTTGAGCTTGCGTCCCAGTTCCTTGCGCGAATGCTCGCGCCTTACCAGCAGCCCCAGGGCACGCTGCAGCGGCGTCTGTTCACGCGGCCGCCGGCTGCGGCGGCCAGGCCGGTCTTCGCTGTCGTTCATCGCCTGCCATCACCCTGCGCCGGCGCAGGGCCAGCCCGATACCGGTGAAAACCGCGGAAACGGGACGGCGTCACTGACGATGCGCCGCCCGTTCCCGCGGGAAAATCATTCCTCGTCTTCGCCGTCACCCGCTTCGCGGGCGGCGTCGGCCGGCTGGAACTTCTCGCGCAGTTCGGCCTCGAGCCTGGCCGCTACCTGCGGGTTGTCGCGCAGGTAGCCGCGGGCGTTGTCCTTGCCCTGGCCGATGCGCTCGTCGCCGTAGCTGTACCAGGCGCCCGCCTTCTCCACGAGCTTGGCATCCACGCCCATGTCGATCAGTTCGCCCTCGCGGCTGATGCCCTCGCCATAGAGGATCTCGGTGATCACCTGCTTGAACGGAGGCGCCAGCTTGTTCTTGACGACCTTGATCTTGGTCTGGTTGCCGATGATCTCGTCGCCCTTCTTGATCGCGCCGATGCGGCGGATGTCCAGGCGCACCGAGGCGTAGAACTTCAGCGCGTTGCCGCCGGTGGTGGTTTCCGGGCTCTGGCCCGGCATCATCACGCCGATCTTCATGCGCAACTGGTTGATGAAGATCACCAGCGTGTTGGAGCGCTTGATGTTGCCGGTCAGCTTGCGCAGCGCCTGGCTCATCAGGCGGGCCTGCAGGCCCGGCAGCTGGTCGCCCATCTCGCCTTCGATTTCGGCCTTCGGGGTCAGCGCGGCGACCGAGTCGATCACCAGGATGTCGACCGAGCCCGAACGCACCAGCATGTCGGCGATCTCCAGCGCCTGTTCGCCGGTATCAGGCTGCGACAGCAGCAGATCGTCCACATTCACGCCCAGCTTGGCGGCGTAGATCGGGTCCAAGGCATGCTCGGCATCGATGAAGGCCGCAGTGCCGCCCATCTTCTGGCATTCGGCGATGGCCTGCAGGGTCAGGGTGGTCTTGCCCGAGGATTCCGGGCCATAGATCTCAACGACGCGCCCCTTGGGCAGGCCGCCGATGCCCAGGGCGATGTCCAGCATCAGCGAGCCGGTCGGGATGGCCTCGACGGGCTCGACCACGCGGTCGCCCATGCGCATCACCGAGCCCTTGCCGAACTGCTTCTCGATCTGGCCCAAGGCTGCGGCAAGAGCACGCTTCTTGTTCTCGTCCATCAGGTCGTTCCTCGCGGGGGATTTGGATTTCGTCATGGGGTTCACTGTAGCGGGGCCGTATCGCATAGGCTGAGACTGGTTGCGACGCGGCCAGATTATCGGGCCGGGAAGGATACCGGCAGCGACGCCGCCGCCCTTCTTCCGTAGGAAAACCATCGCGCCTGCGATGGGAAAAACACCGTCACCGGTTGGGCCTCAGCAGGCCGCAGTACAGCCCTTCGATGGCGAAATCCTGGTCCGGCAGGACCTCGATGGGCGCGTAGTCCGGGTTGCGCGGCAGCAGGCGAATGCGGTCCTTGCCGACCTTGAGCAGCTTGACGGTGATCTCGTCGTCGATGCGCGCCACCACGATCTGACCGGAACGCGCATCGCGGGTCCGGTGCACGCCGATCAGGTCGCCATCGAAGATGCCCTCGTCGATCATCGAATCGCCCTGCACCTTCAACAGGTAGTCCGGCGCGGGCGAGAAGAACACCTTGTCCAGCACCACGAAGTCGTCCGAGCCGATGTCCGCGCCGATCGGCAGGCCGGCGGCGACCCGCCCCAGCACCGGCAGGCGCAGCACCTGTTCCTCGGCCATGGCACCTGCCGGCATGACGGGTTCGTCACCGCCGGCCGGCCGCACCAGGCGGATGCCCCGCGCCCTGCCCGGCATGCGTTCGATGGCACCGGCAGCCTCCAGGGCATCGAGGTGGTATTGCGCCGAGCGCACCCCCTTGAAGCCGAAGGCACGGGCGATCTCGGTCTGCGAGGGCGGCACGCCCTCGCTGTCGATGCGCTCGGCGATCAGGTCGAGGATGGCCTGCTGGGTATCGGTCAGGTTCATGGTTAGTAGTAATACTACTAACGGACGTGAGGAATCAAGCGATTGACACCTTTGGATTGATTAATTTATGTTTTACATAAATTAATCAAAAAGGAATGAAATGACCTTCTTCCCGAAAAACCAAGTGCGTGTCCATGGCCGGACTCTGGTCACGCTTGGCACGTTGGGCATCACCTGCGTCGCAGCCATGGGGTTCATGTTGACAATGATGTCGTGGCTGCCGGACTGGGCCCCCCAAGCCTCGGTATGGACCATTGCCGGAATCGAATGGAAGCAGGCGGTCGTCATGAACACGACCGGCAAATGGCTGTTGAGCACGGCCGGAATGCTGTGGACGCTGGCCTATCTGACCCCGCTGATCGCTCTGCGCCGGCTGGGTCGCTGCCTTTACGCGAATGAGGCCCTGAGCCGGCCGGTAGCTGATGCCTTCCGGTGGCTGGCGCATTCGGTGCTGGGGTTCGCCCTGTTCAATGCCGGCAGTATCGTGCTGGCCGCCATCGCCGCCGAAGGCAATCACGTGCCACAACACGACATCTCCATCAGTGTCGCTGGTTGCTACCTGTTCCTCATCGCCTGTCTCTGCCTGTACAGCGTGGCGCACCTGATGCAGTTGGCGACCGAGGCAGCCGACGACGCGCAGAGCATCGTCTGATGCCGATCATCGTCAATCTCGACGTTATGCTGGCCCGCCGCAAGGTGAAATCAAAGGAACTGGCGGAGCGCGTGGGCATCAGCGAGACCAATCTTTCCCTGCTCAAGCAGGGCCATGTCAAAGGTATCCGCTTCGCTACATTGGAGGCGATCTGCCGGGAACTAGAGTGCCAGCCGGGGGAACTGCTCGAGTATCGCGTCGACAGAGATCCGGCCGGAAGCGAATGCTGAGCGGCTCATGACCGCTTCCCGCTGCGCCAGATCGAGAACAGGATCCATACCCCGCACAGGCCCGCGCCGAGGAAGCCGGCCACGCCCAGCGCCAGCAGCCAGCGGTTGGTGCCGCTGCCGATGCTGTTCATGACGATGGACGAGCCGATGATCAGGGCGGCGGTGACGATGCCGACGGTGAGCCGGTTGGCGGCGCGGTTGACCTGGTCGCCGAAGCCTTTCAGCGCGGGGGTATCCACCATCAGCTGCATGCGCCCGCGGCGGGCCGCCTGCAGCAGCCGGCGCAGGTCGCGCGGCAGGTCTCCGGCCAGATCGAGCGCACCGAGCAGACTGCGGCGGCCGCGCCGCAGCACGGCCCGCGGCGCATACCGGCGGCGCATGATCCGTTCCAGGAACGGACGCGCCGCGCCGGCCATGTCGAAATCCGGGTCCAGCTGCCGCCCCATGCCCTCCAGGGTCAGGAAGGTCTTGATCATCAGCGCCAGGTCGGCCGGCAGGGTCAGGCCGTACTGCCGCAGCAGCGCGGTCACGTCGCCCAGCATCAGGCCCACGCGCAGGTCCTTGAGCGGCACGCCGCGGTACTGGTCCACGAAACTGCCCAGGTCGTGCTGCAGGCGCGATTCGTCCACCTCCACGCCGCCAGCCCATTCCAGCAGCACGTCGGTCACCGCTTCCGGATCCTGCGACACCAGCCCGTGCAGCAGCCGCGCGACCTGGAACCGGCGCTGCTCGGACAGCCGCCCGACCATGCCGAAATCGATGATGCCGATGCGGCCGTCGCGCATGTAGAAGATGTTGCCCGGGTGCGGGTCGGCGTGGAAACAGCCGTCGTCGAGCACCATCTTCAGGATGATCGCCGCGCCGGTATGCGCCAGCGCCACGCGGTCCAGGCCGGCCGCATCGACGGCGTCCAGGTCGCGCCCAGGGATGCCGTCGACGAAGTCCTGCACGTTGAGGCTCTCGCAGGTCCATTGCCAGTGCACGCGCGGGATCAGCACCTCCGCATGACCGGCGAAGTTGCCGGCGATGCGCTCGGCGTTGCGGCACTCGGCGGCGAAATCCAGTTCGCGGCGCAGCGACTGGGTGAACTGCTGCACCACTTCCGAGGGCCGGTAGCGGCGCAGGTCCGGCAGGCGCGCCTCGATGATCTCGGCCAGGCGCGCCAGCAGGCGCAGGTCGGCCTCGACCACGTCGCGGATACCCGGGCGGCGGACCTTCAGCACCACCGGCGTGCCGTCGTGCAGCCAGGCCCGGTGCGCCTGCGCCAGCGAAGCGGCCGCCATCGGCCGCTCTTCCAGCCGGGCGAAAGCCTGTTCCGGGGGCTCGCCCAGGTCGGCCTCGAGCTGCCCGCGCACCTGTTCGTACGGCAACGCCGGCACCGCGTTCTGCAGCTCGCTGAACTCGGCGATCCATTCCGGCGGAAACAGGTCCACGCGCGTGGCCAGTACCTGCCCCAGCTTGACGAAGGTCGGGCCGAGGTCTTCCATCGCGCGCCGCACCCGCACCGGCGCCGACATTTTCAGGATCTGTCCGGGGTCGTTCCAGTGCAGCAGGCGGCCGGCGCGCTGCAGCACGTCGGCCATGCCGATGCGGCGGACGACGTCGCCAAAGCCGTAGCGGATCAGGACGGCAGCGATCTCCTGCAACCGGCCGAGATCGCGCACGGTACCCAGGGCTTCCCACATCAGCCGCACCCTCCGCTTCCCGGGCCGCACCGCGACATCACAGCAGGGCCTCCAGCCCCTCCAGCGCGCGCGCCACGGTCTGCCGTCGCACCGCATCGCGGTCGCCGTCGAAATGGAACAGTTCGGCATGCGTGTAACCGCCGCGCCGCTTCCAGCCGATCCACACGGTACCGACCGGCTTGTCGGCGCTGCCGCCGCCCGGCCCGGCGATGCCGGTGACGGCGACGGCGACGCTGGCACCGGAATGCACCAGCGCGCCGGACACCATTTCGATCACCGTTTCGCGGCTCACCGCGCCCTGGCTTTCCAGCGTCTGCGGGCGCACGCCCAGCAGCGCCTGCTTGGCCTCGTAGCTGTAGGCCACCATGCCGCAGTCGAACCAGTCCGAAGAGCCGGCAACGCCGGTCATCGCCTTGGCGATCCAGCCGCCGGTACAGCTTTCGGCCGTGACGACACGGTCACGCGCGACGCGCAGGCGTTCGCCCAGACGGGTGGCCAATCGCTCCAGTTCAAGATCGTCGACAGGGGGGGACATGCTGGCGCCCATGCAAAAAACGGCCCTCCGTTTTAGCGCAAAAACGCGCCGGGCGCCGGGTTCGTTGCGCCGGCCCGCAGCGTACCGACGGATTGGCCGAGGCCATCGCCAGGCAATGTTGCCGTTCGCGCTCCGCATCGACCAGCCGCTGCCGCGCCGGATCGGATGCGTGCCGGAGCGGCGCGACCAGCACCGCGTCCGTTGTCCGGAACCAACGCCGGAGCCTGGTTCGCCCAGCGCGCCCTACCAGTGGCATGGACAGCGCATGCCTCCCGGCCCTGTGCGACGCGGCCGCCGACGCCTCGCGCCGCGGCCTCAGCGCGAACAGCCTTCCAGCTTCAACGCCTGCCCCGGCTTGATCGCGTAGGCCGGCGCGCGCAGTCCGTTGGCACGTGCCAGGGTCGGCACGTCGCACTGGAAGCGCGTGGCGATGCGGCCGAGCGTGTCGCCCTTGGCGACCTTGTAGCTGCGTGCGGCCGGACGGGGCGCCGGGCGCGCCGGCGCGGTCGGCGCCGCGGCGGCAGGCGGGGCCGACTGCATCGACTGCACATCGCCCACCGCCACGTTGCCGGTGTAGGCCGCGGCCTGCGGCCGCTTGATCGCGGCATTCAGATCGGCGGTGATCAGCGCCCTGGCCAGGTCCGCGCGCGGCCCGCTCACGCATTGGCGGTTGTACAGCCCGGCGATGCGGGTGGTAGCGTTGATGGTGGTGCCGGCCGGAATCCAGCCATCGGCCTCGTAACGCGGATTGAGGTTGCGCAGCACGCGCATGTAGCCGTCGCGGGTGCCGGCGCTGCCCAGGCAGATGGTCAGTTCGTAGATCGTGGTGGACCTGGCCAGGCGGATCGTCGCCGGCTGCGCGTTGACCTTCGGGAACTCCACGCCGTACTGCTGCGGGTGCAGGAAGATCCAGGCCGCGGCGATCACCATCGGCACGTAGTCCTTGGTCTCGCCGGGGAACTGGTTGTAGATCGAATCGGTCCAGAAGCTCTGTCCGCCGCCCTGGTTGAACACCCGCTGCGCCCTGCCCTCGCCGCCGTTGTAGGCGGCCAGCGCCAGCTCGATATTACGGTTGAGCTGGCCCATCCGCTCGTTCATGTAGGCGGCACTGGCCTCGGCGGCGCTGCGCGCATCGAAGCGGGTGTCGAAGCCGGTGCCGTCCGGGCCGAGGCCGAAGCGGCGGCCGGTGGCCGGCATGAACTGCATCAACCCGGCCGCACCGGCGCGCGAGGAGGCATGCACGCGGCCATTGGACTCCTTGGCCATGATGCCGAACAGCAGCCCCTCGGGCAAGCCGCGCTTCTCCCACTCCGGCCACATCACCGCGCGCAGGTTCATGTAGTTCTCATAGCTGGTCAGCAGCGCCGGGCGCATGTCGGTCAGCCAGCGGCGGATGCCGGCCTGGATCGCCGGGTTGTATTCGACCATCTCGTCGAAGGCGTGGCGGTGGTCGTTGAGCAGCGCCGCCGCGCGCGCGGCTTCCGGCACGTCGGCGACCAGCGGACCGACATGGTCGGGATCGGCTTCCAGCGTATCGCCGGCCTCGTCGGCGGCGTCGCCGGCGCTGTCGTCGGCCTGCTTCTTCAACAGCCGCTTGTAGGTGGACAGCAGGGTGCCGACCTGGCAGCCCTTCTGGCCGATGCAGGCGTCGATCACGTCCTCCATGTCCTCCAGCGCCGCATTGCCCTCGGCGGTGCCCTTGGGATCGGCGTTGGCGACCAGCAGCAGCGCGTCGGTATAGCGCTTCTCCGCTGTCGCCATGCGCTGCTCGATCGCGTCGACCTTGACCTTGTCGCGGGCGGACACGCGCTGCGCGTGGGCGGTGGGAACGGCAACCAGCAGCGAAGCGGCGACCAGCAGGGAGCAGCGGCGGACAGTCGGAACGGAAGCGGGCATCAGCGGCATTACGGACGGAAAGGCTGGCAGGGTAGCCGCCGGCCTTGTCCGGCGGCAACCGGCGCGCCGAGGCGATACAGTCGGCCGTTAGAATCCCCTCACGCCTCCCTCCAAGAGCTCCCCCATGGACCCCATCCTGATCGGCAAAGGCACCACCGACGACATCGCCGTCACCCTGCTCCCGCAGTTCGGCAACCGCCATGGCCTGGTGGCCGGCGCCACCGGCACCGGCAAGACGGTGACGCTGATGACCCTGGCCGAGGGCTTCTCGCGGCTGGGCGTGCCGGTATTCATGGCCGACGTGAAGGGCGATGTCGCCGGCCTGGCGGTACCTGGCGACATCAGCGAGAAACTGGCCGCACGCGCCGCCGAGATCGGGGTCGATGGCTACACCGCGCAGGCCAGCCCCACGATTTTCTGGGACCTGTACGGCCAGCTCGGCCACCCGGTGCGCACCACGGTCAGCGAGATGGGGCCGACCCTGCTGGCGCGCATCCTCGAGCTCAACGACACCCAGGCCGGCGTGCTCGACATCGTGTTCAAGCTGGCCGACGACCGCGGCCTGCTGCTGCTCGACCTGGACGACCTGCGCGCCCTGCTCAACCTGATCGCCGAAGAGCGCAAGGACGTATCCACCGGATACGGACTCGTCAGCGCGCCTAGCATCGCCGCCATCCAGCGGTCGCTGCTGCGCCTGTCGCAGGACGGCGGCGAGAACTTCTTCGGCGAACCGGCGCTGGAACTGGCCGACATCATGCGCGTCAACCACGACGGCCGCGGCGTGATCGGCATCCTCGCCGCCGCGCAGCTGATCCTCAAGCCGCGCCTGTACTCGACCTTCCTGCTGTGGCTGCTGTCCGAGCTGTTCGAGAAGCTGCCGGAAGTGGGCGACCTGGAGAAACCCAGGCTGGTGTTCATCTTCGACGAGGCGCACCTGCTGTTCAACGACGCCCCGGCCGCGCTGGTGCAGCGCATCGAACAGGTGGTGCGGCTGATCCGCTCCAAGGGCGTGGGCGTGTACTTCTGTTCGCAGTTCCCCGACGACGTGCCGGCCAACATCCTCGGCCAGCTCGGCAACCGCGTGCAGCATGCGCTGCGCGCCTTCACCCCGCGCGACCAGAAGGCAGTGAAGACGGCCGCGGAGACTTTCGTGCAGAACCCGAAGCTGGACGTGGTGGCCACGCTGTCGCAGCTGGGCACCGGCGAGGCGCTGGTTTCGACGCTGCAGGACAAGGGCATCCCCGCGCCCGTGCAGAAGACGCTGGTGGCGCCGCCGCGTTGCCGCATGGGCTCGATCAGCGAGTCCGAACGCATGCAGGTACGCGCCGGCAGCCCGGTCGGCAGCCGCTACGACACCGCCATCAACCGCGAATCGGCCGCCGAGATCCTCGCCGCCCGCGCCCAGCAGGCCGCCGAGCAGGCGCAGGCACCGGCCGCGCAGGGCGCTGGACAGGGCGGAATCGGCCAGAAGATCAGCGAGCTCCTGTTCGGCAGCGGGCGCAAACAGGGCATGGTCGAATCGGTGGCCAAGCAGACCACGCGCAATGTCGGCGGCTCGATCGGACGCAGCGTCGGCAGCTCGATCGGCGAATCGGTGATGGGCAAGACCGGCAAGAAGTACGGCGGCCAGATCGGCAACCAGATCGTGCGCGGTATCCTCGGCGGCATCTTCGGCGGCAAGCGCTGAACGCATGTCGCGCTGGCGTCCCCCCGCGGAAAAAAGCACCGCCCTGATCACCGCGCAGGGCCATGCGCGGCTGAAGGCCGAACTGGACGAACTGTGGCGGCAGCGCCGGCCAGAGGTGGTCAAGGCGCTGGCCGCGGCCGCGGCCGAGGGCGACCGTTCGGAAAACGCCGAGTACACCTACCGCAAGAAGCAGCTGGGCGAGATCGACCGGCGCGTGCGCTACCTGAGCAAGCGCCTGGAAGCGCTGCGGGTGGTGGACACGCGCCCCAGCGACCCGGAAGCGGTGTTCTTCGGTGCGACGGTGGAGCTGGAGAACGTGCAGTCCGGCCAGACCCACGTCTACCGCATCGTCGGCCCGGACGAGACCGACGCGACGGCCGGCTGGATCAGCATCGATTCGCCGCTGGCCCGCGCCCTGCTGAAAAAGCGCATCGACGACGAATTCGAGGTGGAACTGCCGGGTGGGCGGCAGGCCTTCGCCATCGTCGGCATCGACTACGTGGTGGGTCCGCAGGGGCCGGCATAAGCTCCCCGGGGCGCCCGCCCAGCGCGGCGACCGCGGCGGAATCCCGCGCACGCGGCACATACGCCAGCGCATGCGGACAACTGGCCCGCATTGTGGAATCAAGCCACTAGGCAACGTCGTCCGGAACATACCCGGACGTATTTGACGCGCCTTCATTGGCCTGTGTATTGCTCTCCGGTTGCCCATGTCGCCACGGAAGAAACATGCACGCGCCCGAAGCCACGGCCCCCACCCTCGAACAGGACGTCACCAGCCAGCGCCGGCCGGCGCGTACCGGCATCGTCATCGATGCGTCCTGCGACGTATCGGCCGATTTCATCACCCATCCCGACGTGGCGGTGATCCCCATCCCGATCCGCATAGGCCCGGTCACCTATGTCGACCAGCACGACGCCGACGCCACCAGCCGCTACATGCGCGAGAACGCCAACGGCGAGGGCGTGACCGGCCAGTCGATCCC
The DNA here is from genome assembly GCF_029959705.1 of Stenotrophomonas sp. PS02297. NCBI lineage: Bacteria > Pseudomonadati > Pseudomonadota > Gammaproteobacteria > Lysobacterales > Lysobacteraceae > Stenotrophomonas > Stenotrophomonas sp. PS02297. The sequence goes on from NZ_JASCOS010000013.1 coordinate 28,669, forward strand.
GCTGGACGCGGCGCAGATGAGCGCGTTCTTCCTCGAACGCTTCGCGCTGGAGTACGACTCGGTGTTCTGCCTGACGATCACCGCCAGCCGCAGCCCGATCCACGACGCCGCCCGCCACGGCAGCACTTTGGCGATGAATGCCATCCGCACGCTGCGCCAGGCATCGGGCATCACCCGGCCGTTCCAGTTCCGGGTCATCGATACCCGCAACATGTTCGCCGGCTCCGGCGTTCCGGCCATGGCCTTGATGGACATGCTGCGCGCGCAGGTGCCGCCCAAGGACATCCGCGATCCCCTGCAGCGCATCATCGACACCACCCACACCTATTACGTTCCGGACAACCTGGGCTATGCGCGCACCCGTTCGCGCGTGCGCGGCGACCGCAGCATCAAGCTGCTCAACGTGCTGCTGGGTAGCGCGCTGGACATCAAGCCGATCATCCTCGGCCGCAACGGCGACACCCATCCGGTCGCCCGCTTCCGCGGCCGCGACGAGGCCTGGAGCCGCCTGTTCGCCCATGCCGGGGCGCAGGTTCGGCGCGGGCTGTATGCGCCGCACCTGGTCGTTTCCCATGCGGGCCCGGTGCAGGAGGTGCTGCAGCTGGAGGCGCTCGCGCGACTGCGCGATATCTGCGAGAAAGAGGGCGTGCACCTGCACGTGCTGCCGATGAGCATCACCGGGATGATGAACATCGGCCCGGGCGGGCTCACCCTGGCCTTCGCCGGCGAACCGCAGGACGGCCGTTTCTGATCGCCGGAAAGCCGTAGAGGAACGGGCCCGCCCTATGGGGCAGCGCGCAGCGGCGGCGGATACAGCCGGCCTGCGCGCAGCGGCCGGAAGTAGCCGGCCTGCGCATGGAAAACGGCATCCTGCCGTGGGTGCCAACCCGGTATACCGGCCAGCGGCAGCGGCCTCAGCTCCAGTGGATCTTCGAGAATTCCTCCGTCCGCGATCGCTTCGGCGACGCGGGCCACGCAGGCCGCGTCGTCCCCGCCCCGCACCACCACGCACCGCCCGACCAGCAGGCGCCCGGGCACCAGCGCCTGTTCCATCAGCGCATGCCCGATCACCGCGGCAATGGCGATGCCGCCATCGTGCCAGCGTGCGGCCTGGGCGACGAACAGTTCATGCCAGCGATGGCCGTCCCACAGCGGCAGCAGCGCCGGATCGGCGACGCGCACGACCACCCCGCATTCGTCGAACTGGGTCAGCGCCTGCTGCGCGCGGTTGCGCCGCTGCGGCCCCATCGCGGCGATGTGCAGGCACTGGCGTGCGTTGAGCGCCGATTTGACCGCCGGATGACGCGCCCAGACCAGCGCATTGAACAGGTCGTGCCAGTTCTCCGTGCGGGTGGCGATGCGGCCATGCGTGGCGATACGCGTCTCGTAGTGCAGGCCATCGCCGAGCAGCGCCGGGTCCTGCGCGGCGAAACACCGCCCGGGCAGCGGCAGCGCCGCGTTGAGCGCGTCGATGCCGGGCCACGCCGCAGCCGTCAGCAGTTCCCGATACTCGGCGTACCGCTCGAAAAGGGGGTGACGGAAACACGCCGGATCGACCTGCCCGCGCGGCGGTGCGACGAAGCGGCGCCGATCGGCAGCGGCATCAGCGCCGGCATCGTCCAGCGCCGGACTGCCGTCCATGCCATCCGGCTGGCCGGTCACAGCACCTTGAGGTCGAACGGCTGGGCGACCGGCTTGACCAGCGCGTCGCCGAACAGGTCGTGCTCATCGCTGTCGGTGATTTCCACATCGACGAAGTCGCCTACCCGCAGCCGGGCCTCATCGGCATTCTGGATATGCACCAGGCCGTCGATCTCGGGGGCGTCGGCCTTGGAACGCGCCACCGCGATGCCGTCCTCGAGGGCATCCACCAGGCATTGCTGCACGCTGCCGATCTTCGCTTCGAGCCTGGCGGCGGAAATGGCGGCCTGCTTCTCCATGAAGCGCGCCAGGCGCTCCTGCTTCACCTCTTCCGGCACCGGATCGGGCAGGTCGTTGGCAGTGGCGCCCTGCACCGGCGAATAGGCGAACGCGCCCACGCGATCCAGCTGGGCGGCATCGAGGAAGTCGAGCAACTGTTCGAACTCGACCTCGGTCTCGCCCGGGAAACCGACGATGAAGGTCGAGCGCACGGTGATGTCCGGGCTGATGTCGCGCCAGCGCAGCACCCGCTCCAGGGTCTTGTCGACCGCGCCCGGGCGCTTCATCAGCTTGAGGATGCGCGGGCTGGCATGCTGGAACGGGATGTCCAGGTACGGCAGGATTTTCCCTTCGGCCATCAGCGGCACGACATCGTCCACATGCGGATACGGATAGACGTAATGCAGGCGCGTCCATGCATCCAGCTCGGACAGGCCCTCGCACAGCGCCTTCATGCGCGTGGCGTATTCCCTGCCGCGCCAGGTGCCTGGCGCATACCGGCGGTCCACGCCATAGGCCGAGGTGTCCTGCGACACCACCAGCAGTTCGCGCACGCCGCCCTTCACCAGGCGCTCGGCCTCGCGCAGCACGTCCTCGACCGGGCGCGACACCAGGTCGCCGCGCATCGAGGGGATGATGCAGAAGCTGCAACGGTGGTTGCAGCCCTCGGAAATCTTCAGGTAGGCATAGTGGCGCGGCGTCAGCTTGATGCCGTAGTCCGGCACCAGATCCACGAACGGGTCGTGTTTCGGCGGCAGCGCCGCGTGCACCGCATCCATCACGCTGGTGTAGTCCTGCGGCCCGGATACCGACAGCACGTCCGGGTACTGCTCGCGGATCATCTCCGACTTCTTGCCCAGGCAGCCGGTGACGATGACCTTGCCGTTCTCGTTCATCGCCTCGCCGATGGCGTCCAGCGATTCGGCCACCGCCGAGTCGATGAAGCCGCAGGTGTTGACCACCACCACGTCGGCCGAGTCGTAGGACGGCACGATGTCGTAGCCCTCCACCCGCAACTGGGTGAGGATGCGCTCGGAATCGACGAGGGCCTTCGGGCAGCCAAGGCTGACGAAGCCGACTTTGGGGTTCAGCTGGGACATGGGGTCTGCGGTTCTGGGGGCCGGGGATCGGAATGACCTGGGGCCGGAAGCGTGGCGATTATACCGGGCCGGCCATGAACTCCCTGCCCCGCCTCCACCCTCCCCCTGCAGGAGCGTTTTCAGTCGCGATGGAGCTTTCCCGAAGCGCCCTTCACGGGGAATGCCCCATCGCGACTCAAGCCCTTCCAGCAAAAGGCGCGCCAGGCCTGCCCGGCGCGATAATCCCGCCCTACCCCCTTGGAGCCCCGCCATGTCCCAGTGGATCACCCTCGACACCGCCCACGGCCCGGTACGCGCCTGGCAGGCCCTGCCCGCGGGTCCGGCGCGCGCCGGCCTGGTGGTGATACAGGAAATCTTCGGCGCCAACGCCCATATCCGCCACGTCGCCGGACAGTACGCCGCCGACGGTTACGCCGTGCTTGCGCCCGCGTTCTTCGACCCGCTCGAACCGGGGCTGGAACTGGACTACGACACCGCCGGCACCGACCGCGGCAAAGCGCTGGTGGCCGAACTCGGCGTGGACCGCGCGGTGGACATCGTGGAGGCCGCCGCCCACGCCCTGGCCGGCCATGGCAAGGTCGGCACCGTGGGCTATTGCTGGGGCGGCACCATCGCCCTGCTCGCCGCGCAGCGGCTGGGCCTGCCCTCGGCCAGTTACTACGGCGCGCGCAACGTGCCGTTCCTGGATGCCCCGTTCAAGGCCCCGGCCATCTTCCATTTCGGCGCGCAGGATCCCTCGATCCCACCGGCCGCCGTTGCAGCGCATCGTGAAAAGCAACCGTCGATGCAGGTATACGTGTATCCGGCCGGCCACGCCTTCAACCGCGAGGCCGGCATGCACTACCACGCTCCGAGCGCCGCGCTGGCGCGCGAACGCACCTTGGCCTTCTTCAGCGAGAACCTGCGATGACCGAAGTTGTGACGTCCGATTTCGAGCTTGACACCCGCCTTGCCGCCGACAGCGTCCTGATCGCTGACGGCCCGCTGTCCCAGATCCGCCTGATGAACGACGACCGTTTCCCCTGGGTCGTGCTGGTCCCGCGCGTGACCGGCGCCAGCGAATGGATCGACCTGGACGGCAACCAGCAGCGCCTGCTGCTGGCCGAGATCAACCAGATCTCCCGCCACCTGAAGCAGAAACCCAACGTCACCAAGCTCAACATCGGCGCGCTGGGCAACATCGTGCCGCAGCTGCACATCCACCTGATCGGCCGCCACGAAGGCGACGCCGCCTGGCCCGGACCGGTCTGGGGCAGCGGTCCGGCGCAGCGCTTCGACCCGGGCGTGCTGGCCGAGCGTGTCGAAATCTGGCGCCAGCGGCTACGATAGCCGCCACCTCAACCAAGGACCTGCAAGTCGATGCGCTCCAATCTGATCGCCGCCCTGATCCTGATCGTCGTCGGCCTGTTCTTCCTGGCCAAGAACCTGGGCTGGATCAACGGCAACATCGGCTCGATGCTGGCCACGTGGTGGCCGGCCATCCTGGTGGCCGTGGGCATCGGCATGCTGTTCGGGCGCGGCAAGTAAGCCTGGCCGCCGCTGGAAACGAAAAGGGCGCGGATTCCGCGCCCTTTTCATTGCTGCGACCGCAGCGGCGGCTCAGGTGCGCGGCAGGGTCACGCCGGTCTGGCCCTGGTACTTGCCGCCGCGGTCCCGGTACGAGGTCTCGCAGACATCGTCCTTGTCAGCCTGGAAGAACAGCATCTGCGCCACGCCCTCGTTGGCGTAGATGCGCGCCGGCAGCGGCGTGGTGTTGGAGAACTCCAGGGTCACGTGGCCTTCCCACTCCGGCTCCAGCGGCGTCACGTTGACGATGATGCCGCAGCGCGCATAGGTGCTCTTGCCCAGGCACACCACCAGCGTGTCGCGCGGGATGCGGAAGTACTCCACCGTGCGCGCCAGCGCGAAAGAATTCGGCGGGATGATGCACTCGCCGGCCTCGATGTCGACGAAGCTCTTCGGGTCGAAGTGCTTGGGATCGACGATGGTCGAGTTGATGTTGGTGAACACCTTGAACTCGCGCGAGCAGCGCACGTCGTAGCCGTAGCTGGACGTGCCGTAGCTGACGATGCGCTGGCCGTCGACCTGCTTGATTTGCCCGGCCTCGTACGGCTCGATCATGCCGTGCTGCTCGGACATGCGGCGGATCCAGCGGTCGCTCTTGATGCTCATTCGGTGTCCTGGCGGATCGGGTGGAAAGCGTGATTCTAGCCGGTAGCGCCGGGCGCTGGCCGGTACGCGCCAGGGCTGCGCACTGTCGCCCCGCGGCCTGGACCGCAGACCGCGGGCTCCGACTCCTGCCAGACACACCCGCATCCTGGGCGCCCCATGGCCAAGGGGGATGCAACATGACAGTGCCGGCCGCTGGTCGGCACCTGCGCCGATGCCCGGAATCCGGGGTTTCCAGCCAGCTGGCCGGCGCCAGCCGGCATATCAGACCAGCGAGGAAACGATGGGAATCCCCGCACGCGGGCGCTTGCCCAGCTCCTCGACCATGCGCTGCGCCGCGGCCACATAGGCCTTGGCCGCCGCCGACTCCGGCGCCGCGGCCACGATCGGCGAGCCGGCGTCGCCCTGCTCGCGGATGCCGATCTCCAACGGCAGCGAACCCAGCAGCGGTACGCCGTACTGCGCGGCCATGCGCTGGCCGCCGCCCTCGCCGAACAGGTGCTCGACGTGGCCGCAGCTGGAGCAGGTATGCACCGCCATGTTCTCGATGATGCCCAGTACCGGTACCTCGACCTTCTCGAACATTTTCAGCGCCTTGCGCGCGTCCAGCGTGGCGATGTCCTGCGGCGTGGTCACGATCACCGCCCCGGCCACCGGAATCTTCTGCGCCAGGGTCAGCTGGATGTCGCCGGTGCCCGGCGGCAGGTCGATCAGCAGATAGTCCAGATCGCCCCAGCGGGTGTCGTTGAACAGCTGGGTCAGCGCCGACGTCGCCATCGGCCCGCGCCAGATCATCGGCGAATCCTGCTCGACCAGGAACCCGATCGACATGGTCTCAACCCCGAACGCGCGCATCGGCTCGATCGACTTGTTGTCCGGACTCTCCGGGCGCCCGCTCAGCCCCAGCATCGCCGGCATGCTCGGCCCGTAGATGTCGGCATCCAGCACTCCCACCCGTGCGCCCAGCCGCTGCAGCGCCACGGCCAGATTCACCGCCGTCGTGGACTTGCCCACCCCGCCCTTGCCGGAGCCCACAGCGATGACGTTGCGGATGCGGGGGTGGGGAGAAAGCCCCTTCTGGACGGCATGGGCGGCAACCCGTGACATTGGCTGGGACATGATCAAGGACCGTACTGGGGGGCTGGAAATGGTAGCAGCCATGCCCGTCGTGCCAGACGGAGTTGCCCGCGCACGCCGCCAATGCGCACCGCATCGGCGAAAAACCGCAACCTGATATGCCCAAAAATCATCACGCCGGTGCCGGAAGACCCTGTGGCAATGCCGGCACCTGTCATTACAGGCGCTTGAGCTCGACGCCAGAACAGAATTCGCCGCGCTTATACCTGTTCACATAAAAAAAATGTGCATAACTTGCCGCGACAACGTGCACATATCGTTAAAGTCATGTTACGTTCAACATACAGCCGGCTGCCGTTCAGCTATTCCCGTGATTCCGGAACGCTTCCGGCCCGGTGCTGTCATCCTAGCCAACTTCAGGGGATTCACTAAAGTGATTCGCAAAACCACATTCAAGCGTACCGTTCTGGCCAGCGCCCTGCTGGGCGTAATGAGCGCACCCGCCGCATTCGCGCAGGACGCAACCGCTCAGGCCGGCAAGGCTTCCGCCGAGCGCGCCACGAACCTCGACAAGGTCACGGTCACTGGCTCCCGCATCAAGCGTGCCGACGTCGAAGGCCCGACTCCTGTCGTGGTCCTGACGGCTGCGGACATCGAGAAGGAAGGCTTCAACACCGTCTATGAGGCGCTCACCACCCTGAGCCAGATCACCGGCGACGTGCAGAACGAGCTGACCCAGAGCGGCTTCACCCCGAACGCCCAGTTCCTGAACATGCGCGGCATGGGTCCGGGCTATACCCTGATCCTGATCAACGGCAAGCGCATGGCGGACTATCCGCAGCCTTACAACAGCCGTTCGAACGCGGTCAGCCTGAGCAGCATCCCGGGTGCGGCCGTCGAGCGCATCGAAGTGCTGACCGGCGGCGCCTCGGCCATCTACGGCTCCGACGCCGTGGCCGGCGTGGTGAACATCATCACCAAGAGCAACTACGACGGCAACGCGGTCAAGATCCGCGCCGGCACCTCCACCCGTGGCGGTGGCGACACCGGCCTGTTCCAGTTCACCGGCGGCAAGAGCGGCGACAACTGGAGCGTGACCTACGCGGCCGAGTACCTGAACCGTGAAGAGATCCAGGCGTCGCAGCGCGACTTCATGGATTCGTACTACGACAACCCGGATTTCAAGGGCCGCCCGGACTTCGCCACCGCCACCAGCGGCGTGTACCTGTACCGCAATACCGGCGCGCAGTACGTGTGGAAGGGCAGCGACGGCAGCATCAACAATTCGGTGAAGAACCTGCGCGAAGCCTGCGCGGCCACCTCGTCCGAATTCACCCCGTACAACAGCTCGGCCAGCGTCTCCAACAGCACCCCGAACCGCTGCGGTTACTTCGGCTACCCGGCGACCCAGTCGGTGCAGAACTCGTTCGACAAGCTCTCGGGCTACGTCGCCGGCACCTATGACTTCAGCAATGGCCTGCAGGCATACGCCCAGGCGCTGGTCACCGACAGCACCAACAAGGGCTACAGCTCCACGCAGTTCTGGCAGACCCCGGGTTACGTCTACGACCCGACTCTGGGATACGTCCAGGCCCAGCGCATCTTCACCCCGGAGGAAGTCGGCGGCCCGCAGGCCACCGTCTATGACGAAACCTCGATCAACGTGGTCGGCGGCGTGCGCGGCATCATCGCCGACCGTTTCGACTGGGATGCCAGCATCTCGCACTCCAGGTTCGACTACGACACCACCCGCCCGCGCTTCCTGACCAACAAGATCAGCGACTACTTCCTGGGCCCCAAGCTCGGCATGCAGGGCAGCTACCCGATCCACAAGATGAACGTGGATCGCCTGTTCAGCCCGCTGACCCCGGACGTCTACAACTCGCTGATCACCGACGTGCGCAACAGCGGTTCGTCGAAGAACACCACGGGTAGCTTCACCATCAGCGGCGACCTGTTCGACCTGCCGGCCGGCCCGCTGGGTGCGGCGCTGGTGGTGGAAGCCGCGACCCAGGAGTACACCCTGGATCCGGACATCCGCTCCACCGTCACTTACACCGGTGCCGACAAGATCTACAACCTGACCGCCACCGGCGGCGGCGGCGAGCGCGACCGTTACGCGATGGGCCTGGAACTCAGCATCCCGATCTTCGATTCGCTGAAGGCAAGCGTGGCCGGCCGCTTCGACAAGTACGACGACGTCACCAACGTCGACGGCGCTGGCACTTGGTCGGCCGGCCTGGAATGGCGTCCGTTCAACAGCCTGCTGCTGCGCGGCAACTACTCCACCAGCTTCCGAGCGCCGGACATGCACTACGTGTTCGCCGGTCCGTCGGGCTCGTATTCCTACATCGTCGACCAGCTGCGCTGCCGCCAGGCGAACCTGGACCCCAAGTCCACCGCCTGCACCGGCAACACCGACTACTACTACCAGGTGTTCAGCACCCGCCAGGGCAGCCGCGCGCTTGAGGAAGAGACCGGCAAGTCGTTCACCGTCGGCTTCGTGTGGGACATCATCGATGACCTGGCGATGACCGTCGACTACTACAACATCAAGCTGGAAGGCGCGGTTTCCGACATCGACTCCGATTACCTGTTCCGCAACGAAGCGGACTGCCTCCTGGGCAAGGACATCAACGGTAATCCGGTCGACGGCAACTCCCAGGCGTGCAAGTACTTCACCAACCTGATCACCCGCGACAATACCGACCTGGGCACCAACAAGGTGACCGAGAAGCTGTCGGTTCCGTTCAACCAGGCCATGATGCGCACCTCGGGCATCGACGCCTCGCTGGACTACAAGTTCGACACCGATCGTTGGGGCCGCTTCTCCTTCGGCATGAAGTACACCCATGTCCTGAAGCTGGAAGAGCGTGACCTGCCCGACAGCGAACTCCACAACGCCCGTGACGACCTGCAGTACTTCAACTACCGCAGCAAGGTCACCCTGAACAGCGCGTGGAGCAAGGACGACTGGAGCGCCTCGGTGTACGGCACCCGTGCCGGCTCGCTGCCGAACTGGGCCGAAACCGGCCGCGTTTCGCCGTACTTCACCTGGAACCTGACGGTGAACAAGAAGATCACCAACAAGGCTTCGGTGGGCATCCAGGTCGTCAACCTGTTCGACAAGGCCGGCGGCAACGACGACACCTTCAACTCGTACCCGTACTTCTGGCGCGCCTACTCGGCAGTGGGCCGCCAGATCTCGGCCGAGCTGAACTACAAGTTCTGATCGTACGAGAGTACCTGGCAACAAGGAGAAAGCCCGGCCCCCGCCGGGCTTTCTCTCATGCGCACGCGGGGGCTTCAGCAACGCCCGCATTGGCGGCACGCCGCGCCAGCCCCGCCTCTGTTTCGAGACAGAAGATTGCAAGGAGCACACATGAGAATTCGCAGCAAGGCACTGCTGTGCCTGGCGGCCTGCATCGCGCCGGCCCTGGCAACCGCCCAACAGCCGATCGCCGACTTCGTCGGCCGCCCCGCCTACGGAACCGCCAAGATCTCACCTGATGGCAAGTATCTGGCCATGACCGTGGACAAGGGCGAGCAGGACGTGCTGGTGGTACTCCGCACCGCCGACATGGGCCCCATCAAGATCAACCAGTTGCCCGACAAAAAGAGCATCGGCGACTTCCACTGGGTCAGCGGCGAGCGTTTGATGTTCACCGCCATCAAGAAGATGGGCGGCTATGCCCAGCCGTTCAGCACTGGCGAGTGGTTTGCGGTCAACGCCGATGGTAGCCAACCGCGGCCGCTGGTGTTCTATGGAACCCGCGACGCCACCCAGGCAAGCAAGGCCGTTGGCAACGAGCGCTATTCGTTGGTCGATACGCTCCGCAACGACGACCAGTACGTCATCATGGAGGCGACCAGCGCGCGCTCCAACGAAGGCGTCGGTACCGAACTAGTGAAGATGGACGTCCTCAACGGCCGCCGGACATCGCTGGGCCGGGCCCCCAAGGAAAACTGCAGCGTCACGCTGGATGCCACCAAGCAGCCGCGATTTGCCGTCTGTTCCTCGACACGCGACGAGTTCGGCGAGTACGAGGAACGAACCGAACTGTATCGCCGCGACGACCAGTCGTGGACACTGGTCAATGCTTCCAAGACCGCGGGCAAGCACCTCAGCGTCCTGCGCACCACCGAGAACGGAACGGTCTACGCGATGCAGAGCGACAACAAATCGCCTGCTTCGATCGGAACCCTGGATACCAGCAGCGGCGAGTACACGCAGCTGTTCAGCGACCCGGTAGCGGAGGTATCGCAACGGATCTGGTCCACCGACCAGACCACCCTGCTCGGCGTGGTGACCGAGGCCGGCGCCCCGAAGGTCACGCTGCTGGACGAGGAACACCCCGACGCCGCGTTGTACATGTCCCTGGCCTCGGCGTTCGAGGGACAGAAGGTGGATTTCGCCAGCTATACCAACGACGGCAGGAAAATCCTCGTTTCGGTGACCAGCGACCACAACCCCGGCCAGCTGTACCTGTTCGACCGCGACGCCGGCACGGCCCGTCCGCTGCTGGCACGCAGGCCGCAGATCGACCCGAAGAAGATGGCGCGCACCATGCCGTTCTCCTTCACCGCGCGCGATGGACGCCTGATCCATGCCTACCTGACCCTCCCGCAGGAATCGGAAGGCAAGCGCATGCCGCTGATCGTCAATCCGCACGGGGGCCCGATCGGCCCGCGCGACGACTGGTCGTTCAACCCCGAAGCCCAGCTGTTCGCCAGCCGCGGTTACGCCACGCTGCAGGTCAACTTCCGCGGCTCGAGCGGTTACGGCAAGGAGTTCCAGGACGCGGGCCATCGCCAGTGGGACGAAGGCATCCAGAACGACATCCTCGACGCCACCCATTGGGCCATCGATCGTGGCTACGTCGACAAGGAGCGGATCTGCATCTACGGTGGCAGTTTCGGCGGCTATTCCTCGCTGATGGCGCCGATCCGGGAGCCGGGATTGTTCAAGTGCGCTTTCGGCTACGTCGGTGTCTACGACGTGCCGATGCTGTTCACCAAGGGTGACATCCCCGCACGCGAGTCGGGCCTGCGCTACCTGCGCCGGACCCACGGCAGCGACAAGGCCGACTGGACCCGCGCCTCGCCGGCGCAGCGTGCCGCCGAAGTCAAGATCCCGGTCTACTTGGCAGCCGGCGCCCGCGATGCGCGTGCGGTGCCGGAACAGACCGAGTTGATGGGCAAAGCCCTGGCCGCGGCCGGCAACCCGCCCGAAGGCATGATCATCCAGCCGGGCGAAATGCACGGGTTCTATGGCGACGAGGCACGCCTCAACCTCTATAGCGAGATGCTCGGCTTCTTCAACCGGCACATCGGCGGGAAGCGCTGAGGTCGCCGCACCTGCCATCGGCCCCAACTGATGGCAGGTGTCCTGCCCAGGGTGATCTGCAAACCTAGCAGGACTGCGACCACTCCCACGGCCGCCCACACAGGAACAAGTACACATGACAGTGAAGTCATCGCTGGCGGCGGCTCTCCTGCTGGCCTGTATCGCGGCCGCACCGACCGCCAGTGCCGCCCAACCAGGCAAAGCGCCGCCGGACCCTACCCGCGATCCGCTGATGACCACCGCGGGCTTTCTCTCCAGCCACCCTGACCTGCGCTACCGCTTGCTGGGCCTGGAGCGCATGCGCGACGGCAAGGCCAAGGAAGCCTTCGAGTTCTTCAAGCGCGCCGCCTACTATGCAGACAAGCCGGCGCAGGGCATGGTCGCGGAGATGCTGTGGAACGGTCAGGGAACCGAGGCCGATCCGGCCCTGGCCTATGCCTGGATGGACCTGGCCGCCGAGCGGGGCTACAAGGGATTCGCCGGGTTGCGCGAGCGGTACTGGTCCAAGCTAGACGAGCAGCAACGCGCGCGCGCCGTTGAAGAAGGGCGGACCGTCTACGCAACCTATGGCGACGAGGCCGCCAAGCCTCGCCTAGCCACCGTGCTGCGGCGCGAGCGTATGCGCATGACCGGCAGCCGGCTGGGTACCGTCGGTAACCTCAAGATCTATGTTCCCGGCCCAGACGGCGAAGGCATAGCGATCGATGGCTCCAAGTTCTACGACGAGCGCTACTGGAATCCGGACAAGTACCTGCAGTGGCATGACGACATCTGGATGGAACCGCGTATCGCCAAGGTCGACGTGGGCGAACTGACCCAGGTCGAGCAGCCCAAGCCGGAAAGCCGCATTCCCGAGGTTTCCCCGATCATCGATGCGGAGGAACCGAAAACAGAGGACGCGATGCCCCGGGTGGGCGACAAGCCCTGATCCCCCAACGGCCGCGTCAGCGGCCGTTGTCTTTCAGTATCTCCCGCGCCGCATTGTGCCCCGGTGCCCCGGTCACGCCCCCGCCGGGATGCGTGCCCGAACCGCATAGATACAGCCCGGGAAGCGCGCCGCGGTAGTCGGCCTGGCCCAGCATCGGGCGGGCGCTGAACAGCTGGTTGAGGCTCAGCGCACCGTGGAAGATGTCGCCGCCGACCAGGCCGAAAGTGCGCTCCAGATCCAGTGGGCTGAGGATCTGCCGGCCCAGCACCGAGGCGGCGAAGCCGGGGGCGTGCTGCTCGACCGTGGCGATCATCAGGTCGGCCACCTCCTCGCGGTGGTCGTCCCAGCTGCGCCCGTCCGGCAACTGCGGGGCGACGTGCTGGCAGAACAGGCTGGCGACGTGCTGGCCGGGCGGCGCCAGCGAGTCGTCCAGCGTGCTGGGAATCAGCATCTCCACCACCGGTTCGCGCGACCAGCCATAACGGCGCGCATCGAGGTAAGCGCGATCCATGTAGTCCAGGCTGGGGGCGATGATGATGCCGGCGGTGAGATGGTCGCCCTGCCCCGGCAATACGCTGAAATCGGGCAGGCGCGACAGCGCCACGTTCATGCGGAAGGTGCCCGAGCCGCAGCGCCAGTTCGCCATACGTCCGCGGGTCGCGGCAGGCACGTCCGCCGGATCCAGCAGCCGCTCGTACAGCAGCTTGGGGTTGACGTTCGCGACCACCGCCCGGGCGTGGATGACCTCCCCGGCATCGGTCACCACGCCGGTCGCCCGCCCGGCCTCCACCAGCACCCGCTCCACCCCGGCGCCGGTGCGGATCACCGCGCCGGCCTCGGTCGCCGATCGCGCCATCGCCTGGGTGATCGCGCCCATCCCGCCGATGGCGTGCCCCCAGGCGCCCTTTACGCCATTGCTCTGCCCGAACACATGATGCAGCAGCACGTAGGCCGTGCCCGGCGCGTATGGGCTGGCGTAGTTGCCGACGATGCCGTCGAAGCCGAACAGGGCCTTGATCGGTGCGCTTTCGAACCAGCGATCCAGGTACTCGGCCGCCGAGATCGTGAACAGGTCCAGCAGTTCCTGCTTCAGGCCGGCGTCCAGCCCCTGCAGGCGCCGCCCCAGCTGGCCGGCCTTCCACAGTTCCGGCAACGCGCGCAGCCAGCCGCCTTCGCTCACGTTCGGCGGGGGCTGCAGCGCCACCGCGCGCAGTACGTCGGCGAATACCTCCAGGCGCTGTTCGTACGCGGGCAGGCGCGCGGCGTCACGGGCCGAAAACTTCGCCACCTCCTCGCCGGTGCGCCCTCCACCCGCCAGCAGGTAGCGGCCATCGGGCAGCGGCAGGAAGTTGTTGATCCGCCGCGGCACCACGCGCAGGCCATGACGTTCGAGCTGAAGGTCCTCGATCACCCTGGGCTGCAGCAGGGACACCGTGTAGGACGCCACCGAATTGCGGAAACCGGGGTGGAATTCCTCGGTGACCGCGGCGCCGCCGACCACGTCGCGACGCTCCAGCACCAGCACCCGCTTGCCGGCCTTGGCCAGGTAGGCCGCGCAGACCAGCCCGTTGTGTCCGCCGCCGACCAGCACCGCATCCCACTGCCGCGAAGAGTTCTCTGCCATGGACCTTGTATAGCACTCCCCGCCTCTGGCAGCCGGCATGACCTTCGACACCCTTTCCATGACGGTTACAGGCGTATCTTCTGCGCACGCCCCTGTGATCGGGGTCTCACCCCATGCACCGAATCCGGCCTGGAGGCCTCCCGTGATCGTTCGCAAACCCCAGATTCTCCTGCTGACCCTGGCCGTCTCGGCCGCGCTGGTCGGCTGCAAGAAAGAAGAAACCCCGGCAGCCGCTGCCACCGCGCCGGCTCCCGAGGCCGCCGCCGAACTGAAGCTGGACGAGTCCAAGCTGCCGGCCTACAACGCTTTCACCGCGGCCGACCTGGACCCGAGCAAGGACGTCTGCACCGACTTCGGCGGCTACGTCAACGACAAGTGGCTCAATGCCAACGAGATCCCCGGCGACCGCACCAGCTGGGGCGCCTTCACCATCCTGGACGAGCGCTCGGTCGCCGTGCAGCACCAGCTGGTCGAGCAGGTCGCGGCGATCAAGAACGCCACCGGCGTGGAGAAGATCGTCGGCGACTTCTGGGCTTCGGGCATGGACGAAGCCAAGATCAACGCGCTGGGCATCGCGCCGCTGAAGGCCGATCTCGAAGCCATCGACGCACTGGCCGACAAGGACGCCATCGCCAACTACCTGCGCACCAGCGCGGCCAAGGGCGAAAACGTGCTGTTCGGCTTCGGCCCGGAAGCGGACTTCAAGAATTCGTCGATGAACATGGCCTACGCCAGCCAGGGTGGTCTGGGCCTGCCGGACACCACCTACTACACCGACGCCAAGAAGGCCGACAAGCTCAAGGCCTACCAGGCGCACGTGGCCAAGGTGCTGGAACTGTCCGGCGTGGCCGCCGCCGACGCCGCCCGTCAGGCCGAGGACGTGGTCAAGTTCGAGACCCGCCTGGCCAAGGCGTCCAAGTCCAGCGTCGAGCTGTCGCGCGACGTCTCGCTGTACTACAACCCGGTCACCGTGGCCGACGCCGACAAGCTGACCCCGAACTTCAGCTGGAGCAGGTTCTTCGAGGCCCAGGGCATCGCCGCGCCGGAGAAGTTCTCGCTGGCGATCCCCGGCTTCCACCAGGAAGTGAGCAAGATGCTGGGCGACACCGACCCGGCCATGTGGCGCGCCTACCTGCGCTTCCACACCATCGACGGCGCCTCGCCGTACCTGAGCGATGCCTTCGTGCAGGAGAACTACGACTTCTACGGCAAGGCGCTCAACGGCCAGAAGGAGATCAAGGCCCGCTGGAAGCGCGTGCTGGGCACCATCGAAGGCGAGGCCGGCGACGCGTTCGGCCAGCTGTACGTCAAGGTCGCCTTCTCGCCGGAAGCCAAGGCCAAGATGGAAGAGCTGGTGAAGAACCTGGCCGCTGCGCTGAAGGAGCGCATCCAGAACCTGAGCTGGATGAGCGATGAGACCAAGGCCAAGGCCATCGCCAAGTGGGAGACCTTCACCCCGAAGATCGGCTACCCGGACAAGTGGCGCGACTGGAGCGGCCTGCAGACCACGCATGACGACTACCTGGGCAACATCCGCGCCGCCACCGCGTTCAACTACAAGTGGGAACTGTCCAAGATCGGCCAGCCGGTGGACAAGACCGAGTGGGGCATGACCCCGCAGACGGTCAACGCCTACTACAACCCGATGCAGAACGAGATCGTGTTCCCGGCCGCCATCCTGCAGCCGCCGTTCTTCGACCCGAACGCCGACGACGCGCTGAACTACGGCGGCATCGGCGCGGTGATCGGCCATGAAATGACCCACGGCTACGACGACCAGGGCGCGCGCTTCGGGCCGACCGGCAACATGGAAGACTGGTGGACCCCGGCCGACGCCAAGGGCTTCGCCGGCCGCACCGGCAAGCTGATCAACCAGTTCAACGAGTACAAGGTGGGCGACCAGCATGTCGACGGCAAGCTGACCCTGGGCGAGAACATCGCCGACCTGGGCGGCCTGGCCACGGCCTACGACGCCCTGCAGAAGGCCAGCGCCGGCAAGGAAGACCCGAAGATCGACGGCTTCACCCGCGACCAGCGCTTCTTCTTCAACTGGGCCACGGTGTGGCGCAGCAAGTACACCCCGGAGAACGCCAAGGTCCGCCTGGCCACCGACCCGCACGCCCCGGCCCAGTTCCGTGCCATGGGCGCGCCGTCGAACCTGCCGACCTTCGCCGCCGCGTTCCAGTGCAAGGCCGGCTCGCCGATGGTCCGCACCGGCGACAAGCAGGTGGTGATCTGGTAAGCCGCCGCTGAGGCTGCACGTTGTCGACGAAGGCCCGGGGAATCCCGGGCCTTCGTTTTCTGCGCGTCGCCGGAATGCCATGCGTGGGTGCCGGGATGCAGGGCTTGCCCTGCGCAGCAACAGCGCGAACATGCCGTGCCGTGCCAGTCACGTGCTGCATTGCCAGGCGCTGCGGAACGCTGCCCCCTGCGAAGCGGGTGGCGCCCCGCCGGGGTATTTCCCACCCGGCCAGCCATTCCCCCGCGCCGTGGTCTTCTCCCTGCATTCCCCGCTGGTAAACTCCGCCCACTTCCAGTCCTTGATGGATTCGCTGCACATGCCCAACGTTCGCCCGCTTCCCCTGGCACTGGCCTTCGGCCTTGCAGCCGTGCTGTCCGCGCCAGGCGCCGATGCCGCCCGCAAGAAGGCGGCTCCCGCGCCGCTGGTCAGTCCCGCCTGCACCGATTTCCACGACCAGGCCAACGCGGACTGGCTCAAGGCGAATCCGGTGCCGCAGGTCGGCGCGGTGACGGCGCTGGGACAGCTGGCCGACAACGCCCGCAACCAGCAGCGCCAGCTGCTCGAGCGCGCGATGAGCGCACCGCAGGGCAATGTGCAGAAGCTGCTGGGCGACTTCTGGGCCAGCGGCCTGGACGAGGCGGCGGTGGAGGCGGACGGCTCCAGGCCGATCGCGCCGCTGCTGGGCCGCATCAACGCGATCAAGAAGGCCAAGGACATCCCCGCCTCGATCGCCGCGCTGCACCAGGTCGGCATCCCGGTGGCGTTCAATTTCGCCCCGGACGTGGACCTGAAGGCGCTGGACCGCCACATCGGCTACTTCATGCAGGGCGGCATGGGCCTGCCCGACCCGGCGTTCTATACCCGCACCGATGCCGACACGGTCGCGCTGATGGGCCGCTACCGCGCCTACGTCAAGCAGATCCTGGCGTTGACCGGCACCCCGGCCAACAAGCTCGACGCCGAATCGGCGCTGGTGATCCAGCTGGAAACCGAGCTGGCGCGCAACGCGCAGCCGCTGGCCGGCATCAACAACCCGTTCAACAACTACGCGCCGGTATCCACCAAGGACCTGACCGGCCGCTACAAGAACCTGCAGCTGGACGCCTTCCTCAAGGCGCAGGGCGTCAACGACGACCTGGTGTCGCTGTCCGATCCGGCGCTGTTCCAGCAGCTCAACGGCCTGATCACCCGCCTGCCGGCCGACCAGTGGAAGGCCTACCTGCGCTGGCGCGTGGGCGATGCGATGGCGCCCTACCTGTCCAAGGCCTACCGCGACGCCGAGTTCGAGTTCCGCGGCCGCGTACTGCGCGGCCAGACCATCGCGCCGACCCGCCCGGAGCAGGTGCTGGAGGCGATCAACGTCGCCGCCGGCCCGATGCTGGGCCACGAATACGCCGCCGCCTATGTCAGCCGCGATGCGCTGCGCCAGGCCGGCCTGATGGTCGACCAGATCCGCGAAGCGCAGATCGCCGCGGTCAAGCGCAGCACCTGGATGAGCGCCGAGGCCAAGAGTGAAGCCGAGGCCAAGCTGGCCGCGCTGAAGATCGAGATCGGCAAGCCGCTGCGCGACCTGGACTACACCGTGCAACCGATGGGCCGCGGCAGCTTCGGCGGCAACATGCTGATCGCCTCGACCTGGCGTCATGCCCAGGAGATGAAGCGCATCGGCAAGGGCAACGCCGACCGTCGCTGGGATGTGCTGCCGCAGCAGCCGGCGCTGTCCTACGACCTGGCGCAGAACCGCCTGATCGTCACCGCCGCCGCGTTGCAGGGCCCGATCTTCACCGATGCCGCCGGCGTGCCCGGCAAGTTCGGTGCCTATGGCGCGCTGGTCGCCCACGAGATCAGCCGCGCCATCGACGCCAAGGGCGCGCTGGTCGACGCCAGGGGCGAGCTGCGCAGCTGGTGGACGCCGGCCGACAAGAGCGCCTGGACGCTGATCGGCAACCGCGTCGCCGCGCAGTACGGCGGCTATGCGTTCCCGGGCGTGAAGGATGCCAAGGTCAACGGCGAACTGACCCGCGACGAGAACATGGCCGACATCTCCGGTGTGGAAATCGCCTGGGACGCCTTCACCGCCGCGCAGCCCGACGCCAAGCCGGCCGACCGCCAGGCCTTCTTCCGCGCCTGGGCCTCGCTGTGGCCGCAGCAGCTCTCGCCCAACGAAGCGGTGCAGCGCCTGACCTCCGAGCCGCGCGCACCGGGCCGCTGGCGCACCAACGGCCCGCTGGCCAACCTGCCGGCCTTCGGCGCGGCATTCCAGTGCAAGCCGGGCCAGCCGATGCAGCGCACCGAAGCCGAGCAGATCAAGGTCTGGCGCTGATCCGCCAGCCCTTCTGAAAACGAAAAAGCCGCGGTTTCCCGCGGCTTTTTCGTCTCTTCGCGCCGTAAGGGAGCCCCCCCCCACGGGGCCAGGCAACGCCCCGCTGGGGCATCACCGATAAAGCCCGCCGGGCGCTGCCCGGCGCTACAGAGCGCTATACCTCGTAGAGCGGGGCAACGCCCCGCTGGAGCATCACCGATAAAGCCCGCCGGGCCCTGCCCGGCGCTACGGGACGCGCTTCACTTCACCCGGCGCAGATGGTTCGGCCGCCCACCACCGCCACGCCTGTTGAACGGCGGCTGCCCGCGCCAGTAGCGGATCAGCAGCCAGCCGAACAGCATGCCGCCCAGGTGCGCGAAGTGCGCCACGCCCGGCTGCCAGCCGGTGAAGCCCAGCATCAGTTCGATGGCGCCGAACACGATGACGAAGGTACGCGCCTTCATCGGGATCGGCGGGAACAGCAGCATCACCCGCTGGTTCGGGAACAGCATGCCGTAGGCCAGCAGCAGGCCGAACACGCCGCCCGATGCGCCCAGCACAGCTCCTCCCTCGCCCACCAGCGCCGCCACCAGCAGCTGGCACAGGCCGGCGCCGGCCACGCATACCAGGTAATAGGTCGCGAAACGCTTCTCGCCCCAGGTCAGTTCCAGCGGCGCACCAAACATGAACAACGCCAGCATGTTGAAGAACAGGTGGCCGAAGCTCCCGTGCAGGAAGCCATAGGTGAGCAGCTGCCAGGGTTGGAAGTTCTGCCCCGGCGAGAATGGATCGAAACCGCCGGAGCTGATCGGCCACAACACGAACGGCTCGAACGTCTGCATCCCCAGCAGGAAAGGCTGCTGCAGGACGAACAGGACGACGTTGGCGATCAGCAGCGCCTTGGTGACGGTGGGCAGTCGGGGAAACATGGCGGCATCCTTGGGAACTGCCGCCATGATAGCCGCGGATGCGGCGTCGCCTTCGCTGCTGCGTCATCGTCTTCGCGCTGACGCCCCACGGTTTCCGGCCAGGGCCAACCGCCGGTTCCGTTCCGCGCTCCACGCCCACGCTGCTTCGTGCGATCACCGAACCAAGGGTCGAGCGCTATAGGGTAAGCGCCGGCCGCTGGCCGGCCTCCTCACCAGGCCAGGATCGCGCGGGATTGCCAGGCGCAGGCCGCAAAGCGGCGGAGGCAAGAGCGATGGCGGGACGGGCCTGCGGTCTGCAATGCACCCCATGCGACGCCGGCGCGAAGGCGAGGACGCCCTCCGGCACTACCTTGGCGCCCAGATCTCCGCATCCAGGTCGCGCGCCGGCCGCTCGCGCCGGACCCGGCCGTTCTCGACCTGGACACCCTCGGCGCGCAACCGCTGGCCCTGTTCGCGCCAGCCGGCCGAGCCCTCGGGCATGGCGATGCGTCCGTCCGAACGCAGCACGCGGTGCCACGGCAGGCTCCGGTCCTCGTTGGCACCGAGCAGTTTCGCCACCAGCCGTGCGCGGCCAGGCAGGCCGGCCTTGGCCGCGACTTCGCCATACCCCATCACCTGACCGCGCGGAATGGCGCGGATCACCGCGAGGATGCGCGCGTGCCCCGCGCCGGCGTCGTCGGTGCGGCTCACCGCTTCCTGGCCACGCCGCTGCCCACCAGCAGCACGCCCAGCAGTACCAGCACGGTGCCGGCGCTCTGCCATGGGCCCATCGGTTCGTCGAGCAGCCATATGCTCAGCACAATCGTGGATACCGGACCCAGCATACTCACCTGCGCGGCCAGCGAGGAACCGATGCGCTTGACCCCGACCATGATCGCCAGCACCGGCAGCACCGTGCATACCGTGCCGTTGAGCTGCGACAGCCAGTACACCGGCGCCGGCTGCTGAGCGAGCGCCGCCAGCGGCTGCAGCAGCAGGTACTGGCCGATGCACAGCGCGCAGGCCACCGTACTGGCATAGGCGGTGAGGCGCACCGCGCCGATCCGCGCCACCGCCTGCCCGCTGCCGAACAGATAGACCGCGTAGCTGAGCGCGCTGGCGAACACCAGCGCCGAGCCGATCAACGTGCGCCGGCCCTCGAGCTGGATGTCGTGGCCGAACGCCAGCAATACGCCGAGGTAGCTGACCAGCAGCGCCGCGACCTGCAGCCGCGTCGGCCGCTGCCGCAGCACCACCAGCGCGATCAGCACCACCAGGGTCGGGCTGAGGTAGAGGATCAACCGTTCCAGCGTGGCGCTGATGTACTGCAGCCCGAGGAAATCCAGGTAGCTGGACAGGTAGTAGCCGCTGAAGCCCAGCACCACCACCCGCCACAGGTCGCCGCGCGACAGCGGCTGCGCCCGGCGCGCGGCCCATGCGCCCATCGCCACGAAGAACGGCAGCGCGACCAGCATCCGCAGCGCCAGCAGCGTGGTGGCGTCGGCGCCATGGCGGTAGGCGAGCTTGACGATCACCGCCTTGCCGGAGGCGGCGATGGCGCCGACCGCAGCCAGCAGCAGGCCGCTGGCAAGCAGGCGGCGCGAGGTGGTCGGCAGTGGGGAAGAAACAGGCGCCGGCGCAGCAGCGCGCCTGGAAGAAGCATTCACGTGATGACGGCATCCGGGGGAGATGGCCCCGGTATTATCCGGCCTGTGGCGCGCTCAGCGCATCAGCACCACTTCCTCGGCCGAGGTCGGGTGGATCGCGACCGTGTCCTCCATCTGCCGGCGGGTCACCCCGGCCTTCAACGCCACCGCGAAGCCCTGCAGGATCTCGTCGGCACCCTCGCCCAGCAGGTGGATGCCGACGACCTTCTCGTCCACGCCGGCGCAGACCATCTTGAACAGCGTGCGCACCTGCCCGTCGCCGAGCGCCTGCAGCATCGGCCGGAAGCGGCTGTGATACGTGTTGACCGTATCGAAACGCGCGCGCGCCTGCTCCTCGCTCAGGCCGACGCTGCCCAGCGGCGGGTGCGAGAACACCACGCTGGGTACGTTGTCGTAGTCCAGCCGCGCGTCCGGCTGGCCGCCGTACAGGCGATCCATCAGCCGGCGCGCAGCGGCGATCGCCACCGGCGTCAGCATCGCCTGTGCGGTCACGTCGCCCACGGCGAAGACACCGGGCACCGAGGTGTTCTGGAAGGCATCGACGGCAATGGCGCCCTGTCCATCCAGCGCCACCCCCGCCGTTTCCAGCCCCAGTCCACGCGTGCTTGGCGCACGCCCGGTGGCGAACAGCACGGTATCGAACACGGCATCGGCCGGACCGCCCTGCAACAGCGCGCGGATGCCGCCGCCATGCCGCTCCAGCGCCTGCACCCGGCACCCGAAGCGCACGTCGATGCCCTGCTGGCGCAGGTTTTCCGCCATCTGCGCGGTCATCTCACTGTCGAACCCGGACAGCAGCTGCTGCCCGCGCACCAGCAGCGTCACCTCGCTGCCCAGCCCATGCAGCACGCCGGCCAGTTCGACCGCGATATAGCCGCCGCCGACGATGGCAACACGCGCCGGCGCGGCCTGCAGGGCGAAGAAATCGTCCGATACGCCGCCCAGCGCCGCACCCGGCAGGTCCGGCTTCAGCGCATGCGAGCCGGTGGCGATGACGATGTGCGGGGCGTGCAGCCGGGTGCCGTCGTCGCACTCCACCGTCCGCGCGTCAAGCAGGCGGCCGCGCTGCGCGATGTGCGCCACGCCGGTGTCCTGCAGCCGCTGGCGGTAACTGGCGTGGATGCCATCGATATACCGCTGCCGGCGCTGCAGCAGCCGCGGCCATGCCACCTGCGGCGCCGCCGGCACGTCGAACCCCAGTTGCGAGGCCAGCGCGATGCGTTCGGCAAGGTCGGCCGCCAGCCACATCGCCTTCTTCGGCACGCAGCCGACGTTGACGCAGGTGCCGCCCAGCGGCGCGGGCTCCAGCATCGCCACCTTCGCGCCATGCGACGCGGCACGGAACGAAGCCGCCAGGCCGCCGGAACCGCCGCCGAGCACGACCACATCGAACGATCGCGTATTCACTGCTGTAACTCCTTGCTGCGTGGGGAAAGGGCGATCATCGGCGCGCCCTGCGGTGCAGTCGGCCATCGATTGTCCACCCGGCTGCTCATGCCGAGGCCGAGCATGCCATGCCCCGCCCCACGCTGCGGTTACTTCGCTCCCGCTTCGCCGCGGCGCAACGGCGGCAGGCGCCAATAGGTGATCGCCCGCCACAGCCATTCCATCGGCCCGAAACGGAAACGGCGCAGCCAGGCCCGGCTGAGCCCGACCTGCGCGGCGAACAGCGCCACTGCGAACAACAACTGCCAGGCGCGCCCCATCTGTTCGAACCACCCCAGCCCGTAGCCGTAGAACAGCAGCGTGCAGACCAGCGACTGCCCGAGGTAGTTGCTCAACGCCATCCGCCCGGCCGGCGCCAGCCCGCGCAGCGCATGACTCCAGCGCACGCCCCAGGCCAGATAGCCCAGGCACATCAACAGGCCGGCGACGGAGGTGGCGGCATAGGCCGCGGCCGAGCGCAGGTCGAACCGCCCCGGCGCCAGCCATGGCTGGTACCACGCGCTGGCCAGCATCAGGGCCAGGCCCAGCGGCAGGGCGCCCCAGCGCAGCCAGGCGAACAGGCGCCGGTATCCTTCGGGCCTGGCGATGGCGCCGCTGCGCGCGAACCAGCTGCCGATCAGGAACATGCCCAGCACCTGCGGCCCCACCACCAGCAATGCGCCCAGCGCCGTGCCGAAATCGCGCAGCCGCTGCAGCACCGCCTGCGGATAGGTGCCGTGCCCATAGGCCTGCCGCTGCGCCTCGATCGCCGCCTGCGCGTGCGCCGCCTGCGCGGCCGTGGTCTCGGCCGGCACCAGCATCATCAGCGCGCCCAGCAGCAGCATCAATCCAACCGCGGCCAGGTATGCGAGCACGCCCATCGCCGGCAGCCAGGCGCGCGGTGCCTCGCGGAAGGCCAGCAACAGGAAGGACAGCAGGGCATAGGCGACCAGGATGTCACCGGACCACAGCAGCAGCGCGTGCACCAGGCCGATGCCCAGCAGGCCCAGGCTGCGGCGCAGGTAGAAGCGGGTGAAGTCGCGCCCGGCGGCCTCGGCGCGCTGCGCCATCACCGCGAAGCCGGCGCCGAACAGCAGCGAGAACAGGGTGAAGAACTTGCCCTGCACGAAGATGTAGACGAAGGCATCCGCCCAGCGGTCCAGGCCCTGCCAGTGCGGGTCGATGCCGGTGGTGGACAGGTCCAGCGGGCCGGCGAAGCCCTCCATGTTCATCAGCAGGATGCCCAGCAGCGCCAGTCCGCGCAGCACGTCGAGCGTGGCGATGCGCTCGTCCGGCGCGATGGGCTGGAAGGTGGCGATGGACACGTCCGTGGTTCCCCCGTGGATGGACCGGCGATTAGAGCATGCGCCCATCGCCACCGTCCGCCTTCCGGAAACGAAACGGCCCGCACAGGGCGGGCCGTTCGTTGTCGTGCTGCCGGTCGGCGATCAGTGGTGGTGGCCGCCGTCGCCATGCACGTGGCCGTGCTGCACTTCTTCCTCGCTGGCCTCGCGGACCTCGACGATCTCCACGTCGAAATGCAGGTCCTTGCCGGCCATCGGGTGGTTCAGATCGACGTCGACCACGGTCATGCCGACCTTCTCGACGGTGACGGCACGCGGGCCGAAGTTGGTCTGCAGGATCACCTGCTGGCCCGGGACCAGGCGGGTCTCGCCGAAGTGCTTCTTCGGCACGCGCTGGGTCAGGCCCTCGCGGCGCTCGCCGTAGGCGTCGGCCGACTTCACGTCCACGCCGAAGCTCTCGCCGGCTTCCTTGTCCATCATCGCCGTCTCCAGGCCCGGGATGATGTTGCCGTGGCCGATCAGGATCGCCAGCGGCTCACGGTCTTTCGAGCTCTCGATCGGCTCCTGGCCGACTTCGGAAACGGTGTAGTGGAAACGGACGACGCGGTCTTTTTCGATCTTCATGCGCAACTCTTTCAGGTGGCTGCCCGCTGGCAGACGTAGGGACGGCCTTGCCGGCCGACGGGGAGGCGGCCATCATGGCAGCCGTCTTGAGGTGGCGCATTATCCGGGCTCCATGCACATCACGCCAGTTTTCCGGTACCGCCGCTGGCGGCTGCCGGCCCTGCTCGCCGCGGCCGCGGTCCTGGCCGCCTGCGGCCATGCTCCCGCCAAGCGCACCCCGCCGCCCCCGGCCACGCATTCCTGGCCGCAGGTGACGCCGGCCGACCCGGCCGCCGCCTCGTCGGTATTGATGCGGGCGCTGGGCCTGGTCGGCACCCCTTACCGCTATGGCGGCAACACGCCCGAGTCCGGCTTCGACTGCAGCGGGCTGGTCAGCTATGTCTACCGCGACATGCTGGCGCTGAACCTGCCACGCACCTCGCGGGAACTGGCCGCCGTGCAGGGACCGCGCATCGAACCGCGCCAACTGGCCGCCGGCGATCTGGTGTTCTTCGGCGACAAGGGCAACGTCTGGCACGTCGGCATCTATGTCGGCGAGGGCCGTTTCGTACACGCGCCGAGCACCGGCGGCACGGTCCGGCTGGATTATCTGGATGGCGCCTATTGGCGCGACCATTACACCGGCGCCAAGCGCGTGCTGCGTTGAAGTGTGAAATAAGTCATGGGGAATAATGAAAATTTAACGAAATTTGTACCTATACAAGCCGTTCACAGGGCATGATCGCCCATCGATTTTTTCCGTGACTGCCGCGTGACGAACGAAAATCCGTCCCATCCGGGTCAACCCGGTCACCGATTTCCCGCGTTCCGCCGGCTGCTTTGCGCCGCGGCACTGACCATCGCCGCCGTTCCGGCCTTCGCCCAGAGCGTCCCGGAAGCCGACCCCGCCGCGAAGCCGGCAGCGGCAAAGCCCGAAACCCAGCGCAGCAAGGCCGACGCCGCCGCTACCGCTACCCTGGCCGCCCTGCTCCCGCACCTGGCCGCCAACGACACCATCCCGCTGATGGACCGCTCGGCCATGTTCGCCGGCGACCTCAGCCGCCTGCTCTCGGCCTACGACGCGTCCAAGAGCGTCGCCAATGCGACCGATGCGGCGCTGGCCAACGACAACGACGGCAAGGTGCAGTCGATCCTGCGCCGCGCCATGACCCTGCTGGGCACCCCGTACCGCTGGGGCGGCACCTCGCCGGATGCCGGCTTCGACTGCAGCGGCCTGGTCGGCTACGTGTTCCGTACCGCCCTGGGCGTCGAGCTGCCGCGCGTCTCGCGCGAGATGGCCAGCCAGGCCAGCAACGAACTGATCAAGGACCGCTCGGCGCTGGTCGCCGGCGACCTGGTGTTCTTCGGCCGCAAGGGCCGCGTCGACCACGTCGGCATCTATGTAGGCGAAGGCCGTTTCCTGCATGCCCCGAGCACCGGCAAGGACGTGCGCACCGACACCCTGCTCAGCGGTTACTGGGGCGACAAGTTCATGCAGGCGCGCCGCCTGGACCTGTAACCTCGGACCGGCTCCCGACCCGATCCCCGACAAGCCGCGGCACCGCCGCGGCTTTTTCGTTGCCGGCAGGCCGCCGGCCGGATGAATGCCCACCACGCGGTTTCCCCAGCCTATTCAGGCACATATCCGGGTTTCCTGCACATTCCGCATCATTCATGAAAGGTATAAGTTGGTCGCCTGCAGCAAGGTGACCGTCATGTCCGCAACACCTGCTCCCTCCCGCCGCTGCGTCATCTGGTTCGGGACGCCCCATTCGACGGAACGGGCGCTGCTGGCTTCCAGCGGATGGCACATACGCGCGGTGTCGCCGTCGCAGGCCGGCGGCGTGGGAATGCGCAGCGAGGACATCGTGATCGGCGTGCTGGATTTCAGGACGTGCTCCGGCAGCGAGCTGGCGGCCGCCGCCGAAGTGGCCACCACGTACCGCCACCTTCCGCTGCTCGCGCTGCTGCCGCCGGCACTGGACGAGAGCGACATCCCGCTCCGGCACGCCCTGTCGAGTTGCCGGCACCGGTTGTCGCACCCGCTGGACCCTGCCGAACTGCTGCGGCAACTGGCATCGCTGCAGCAGGCATCCACGCTAGGCGGATCCGACGATGCGCTTGCCTGCCTGATCGGCGAGAGCGGCGCGATGCTCGCCATGCGCGCGACCCTGCGCAAGTTCGCGCCGGTCGACCTGCCGGTCCTGGTCACCGGCGAGACCGGCACCGGCAAGGAGGCCGCCGCCCATGCACTGCACCGCCTGTCGCCGCGCAACGGGCACCCCTTCCACGCGGTCAACTGCGGGGCGATCGCGCCGACCCTGCTGCAGTCCGAGTTGTTCGGCCACGAGCGCGGCGCCTTCACCGGCGCCACCGCGCGCCGCGCCGGGCTGTTCGAGAGCGCGCACCGCGGCACCGTGTTCCTGGACGAAATCGGCGACCTGCCGATGGAGGCGCAGACCAGCCTGCTGCGGGTGCTGCAGGAAGGCACGATCGAGCGCATCGGCAGCAACCAGTCGATCCACGTCGACGTGCGCGTGCTGGCCGCGACCCACGTGGACCTGGAACAGGCGATGGAACAGGGCCGCTTCCGCAGCGACCTGTATTACCGCTTGAACGTGCTGCGCCTGACCATGCCGGCCCTGCGCCGGCGCGAGGGTGATATCGAGTTGCTCGCCATGCACTTCCTGCACGAATTCCGCGCGCGACACCTCATCCGCGCACGCGGGTATACCCCGGCCGCGCGCCAGGCGCTGGCGGACTTCCACTGGCCCGGCAATGTCCGCGAACTGCTCAACCGCGTGCTGCGGGCGGCCATCACCACCGACAACGAACTGATCGACTGCGCGGACCTGGAACTCACCGCGCCGGCCGAAACCCGCACGCGCCTGCACGACGCCCACCTGCGCGACGAGCGCGAGACGCTGGTGGCCTGCCTGGCGCGCAGCCACTACAACATCAGCGCGTGCGCGCGGCTGATGAAGGTCTCGCGCGTCACCGTCTACCGGCTGTGCCGCAAACACCGCCTGCAGCTGCAGAGCCTGCGCTGACCCAGCCGCACGCCTCCGGCTAGAACGTGGAGGGCACCTTGAACGCCAGGCTGAAATCGGGCGCGTCGGGGGTGAGGCCGATGCCCAGCATGCTCACCAGCGTGGTCCTCGAGGTCAGCGCGTAGGTCACGCCGAGGTTCAGGGTGCCGGCGTTGGCATCGCTGCCGATCACCTTGACCCACTCCCCGCCCTTGTAGCGGGTCGAGGCGCGGGCGCTGAGCTTGTCGCTGAAGGAAATGCTCAGGCTGGTGCGCTCGTTGAAGGCGAACGCGACACCGGCGCCGAAGTAGTACGAGTCGCCCAGTTCGACCTGGCCCGGGTTGACCGTATCCGGATTGGAGTCGATGTCGGCGAAGCTGCGCTTGAACGAACGGATGTAGCCGATGTTGCCGAACAGGATGGCCGGGTCCGCCGTCTTCACCGCCGACAGGCCGACGCTGGCCTGCCACAGCCCGTTGCCGGTGGGCTGTTCGGCCGGCACCGCGAACCGGATGAAGTCGTCGTCGTCGCGCTCGATCACCTTCCAGTCCAGTCCATAGGGTTCGCGGCCGGTGGGCGCGGTGATGCCCACCGTCATCACCGTCTCCGGGCGCCGCGGCCCTTCCTGGAACAGGCGGTAGTTCGCACTGGCGGTGACATCGCCGATGCCGGCGCCATGGGTTTCCTCCTGCGCCACGGCCGCGGCCGAACCGCCGGCGCCGCCCTTCTGGTAGATCGTCTTGCGCGCGATGTACGGCACGTCGAGGTTGAGCGTCAGCTTCGGGTTGACGCCCCAGCGCGCGGCGAAGTTGTAGGTCAGCGAATCGGACTCCACGTTCTCGATGGCGATGTTGCCGAGGAAGATCGCATCCAGCGCCAGGAATCCGTTGAGGGTGAGCTGCTTGCGGTCGTAGCGCGCGTAGGTGAGGCTGTTTTCCAGCGTCAGCCGGCGATTGAAAAGGGCCGACTGCTGCTGTTTCACGTCGTCCACGCTGCGCCGCGCCGACTCCTTCGCGGCGCGCGCCTCGCTCGCGCTGCTGGCATAGCCCTCGCTTTCGGCAGGCGGCGCCGCGGGCAACGCGGCAGGGGCCGCCGGCGTCGCCGTCGCGGTCTTGCCGTTGATGCGCGCCTGCATCGCCTGCACCTGCATGTCCAGTTCACGCAGCCTGCGCACCTCCTGCGCATAGCCGGCCTTGAGGGCCTCCAGTTGCGCCATCAGGGCCCTGACACCCGCTTCGTCATCGGCGGCCTGCGCTTGCGCCTCGACTTTCGACGAGCACACCGCAAGGCCTACCAGCGCCGCCATCGCCAGCTGTTTCATTTTCGGATTCCTCGATCAATGTCCAGTTGCCGGTGCCGGCGACGCCGGCTCAGTATCCTGCCGCGATGCCGCCGCCGCGGGTCAGCGCGATGGCCTGCGCCACGTTCTGCGCCAACGGCAGGTTGTCGGCCAGGCCTTGCCTGACCAGGTCGATCTGCAGGCGGTTGGCGGCCTGTTGCCCATCGCCGGTCAGCGCGATGCGCTGGCCCACGCTGCCGCTGCGCAGCCACTGTTCGACCGCGCCCTGGCCATCGATCTGCAGCAGCACGTGCGCCGCGTCGCCGTCGAATGCGGCCACGGCGCTGGCGCCTTGCACCTGCTGCAGCGCCTGCCCGCCGGAGCCACCGCCGTCGGCCGGCGCGCTACCGTCACGCACGGTCAGGTGCATGGCGTTGCTGGCCCGGTTGCCGTCGCCGGCCACCTGCACGCTCTGCACCAGCCCGGCCACGTTGCGCAGTCCGCTGCCGTCCACGCTGCGCCCGCCGGTATCCGGCAACGGCGCGTCGGCCGCGGTGATGCTCACGCTGGGCGTGAAACTGACCTTCGGGACCTTGCCCTTGCTGAAATCCATCGCCAGCGTCAGCGCGCCCTGCAGCTGCTGGCCGGAAGCCGCCTGCCAGGTGGAGGTCATGGTCACCCCGAACCACGCCACTGCATTGCCGCCCACCGTGTAGCGGCCGCGCATCAGGCCCAGCTCCGCGTCCGGGATTTCCTGCAGCTTCCTGCCCGGCGCACTGCCGGCCTCGGCAGCATGTACGGGACAGGCCGTTGCCAGTGCCAGCATCAGGCCGGCGTACATCGCGATGTTCATGATCCGGTTCCTTCAAAACAGATCGGCATGGGTGAAGCCGAAATCCACCAGTTCGGCATCGGTGATCGCTGTCGCTCCCTGCCGCGCGTACAGCGCGCGGGCACTGGGCTTTTCGCTGGGCAGCAGCAACACGGTGTTGCGGTCGAAATCGCTGCCGATCACGATGAACACCGCGCGCGAGGGCCATGCGGCGAGGAAGTCCTCCAGCGGCAGCAGCCGGTTGCCCAGGATCGGGTCGGCCAGTTCGGCCATGTCCCCGCGCACCTGCTTGAGCACGACGAAATGGCGGAAGCCGCGCACGTCCATCAGCACCAGCCCGGGCACGCGCAGCGAGCGCAGCCGCTCTTCGCTGATCCGGTAACCGCGGCCGCGCATGCCCAGCGATTCGACATAGCGCTTGATGTCCAGCAGCGAGAAGCCGCGCTGGCGGACCAGCGCCGGATCCGACACGCCCATCATTCCCTCGATCACCGTCGATTCGTCGGCTTCCAGGTGGTAGGCGTAGCGCAGCACCGTGGCCAGCGCCGCCGCTCCGCAGCTGTAGTCGGTGTGCTGCCGGACCAGGTTGCGGAAGCGCCGCTCCTGCATGCTCTCCACCGGCTGCCGGTAGACCGCGCCGTTGGGCAGCACGCCGCTGAAGGCGACGTCGCCGGCGGCGCACGGCCATGCCGCGGACACGGCCCAGGCCAGCAGCAACATCCTGCGGTACATGGAGAATCTCCGGTGCGTATTGGGCAGGTGGGAGCCCTTGCCCGCAGGGGGGGACGGAACAAGGGCTCCCGGGATCGCCCGGCCATTGGCGGATGGCCGGGCGGATCGCTCGCGCCATGGCCCGCCGCTCAATGGCGGGCCCCGCCTGTCACTGGCCGCCGCCTTCGCCGCCGCCTCCACCACCCCCCCCCCCCGTGGTGGCCGG
>NZ_JASCOS010000140.1:0-8142 GCF_029959705.1 Stenotrophomonas sp. PS02297
ACGACGCGCCCCGGCAGCGGTTCCGGACGGAGCGGCCGCCGTGGCGCTTTTTCCATGCCCGCCTTCAACGCAAGAGGAAACCATGGGTGCCGTCGAAACACTGCAGGAACTGATGCGGCGCATCGGCCTGGAACAGGCTGAAATAGCCGAGCGCTACCGCCTGCTGGAATGGCGGGACGAGGATGCGCGGCGCCTCAACCAGGCCGCCGGACGCATGTCCGCCGCGCAGGCCGGATTCATCGAGAAACTCTACCGCCACCTCGACGATTTCCCCGCGCCCGCCGCGCTGCTGGGCGACCAGACCACCGTGCACCGGCTGAAACAGCGGCAGCTGGAGTACTACCAGCGCCTCTGGCAGGGGCCGTACGACCACGACTATGTCGACAACCGCCTGCGCATCGGCCTGATCCACCATGTCAACGGCGTCGAGCTGAAGTGGTACCTGGGCGCGTACCGTTTGTACCTGGAACAGATGCTGGTGCCGCTGTGCGGCGAGGGCGACGACGCGCGGCTGTTCTCCAGCCTGCTCAAGGCCGTGTTCTTCGACATGACCCTGGCCATCGACACCTACAGCGCCGCCCAGCGCAAGGCGCTGGAAGACAGCGAGGCGCGCTTCGCGCGCGCCCTGCGCGGCGCCCATGACGGCATCTGGGACTGGCACCCCGGCCCGGACACGCTGTACGTGTCCGAGCGCTGGGCCGAGATGATCGGGCTGGACCGCGTAAGCCTGGGCCAGACCAGCGACGCCTGGTTTTCGCGCGTCCATCCCGACGACCTGCCCGGCCTGCACCGCGCCATCAATGCGCACCTGCATGCCGAGTCGGACTCGATCCACCACGAATATCGCATCCGCTGCCGCAACGGCGAATGGCGATGGGTACTGAGCCGCGGCGTGGCCGAGGCCGACCGCGACGGCCAGCTGCGCATCACCGGCTCGCAGAGCGACATCGGCCGGCGCAAGGCCATCGAGCAGCAGCTGTACCATGCCGCCCGCCACGATCCGCTGACCGGGCTGGCCAACCGCCTGCGCCTGGACGAACTGCTCCTGCACACCCAGCGCCAATTGCACGAAACCGGCAGCGGCCAGGCCGCCGTGCTGTTCATCGACCTGGATCGCTTCAAACTGATCAACGACAGTTTCGGCCACCTGTTCGGCGATGACGTGCTGGTCGAAGTCGGCCGCAGGCTCGCGCAATGCCTGCGCGCGGACGACCACCTGTTCCGGTTCGGCGGCGACGAGTTCGTGGTGCTGCTCACCGACCTCGGCCCCGGCACGCAGGCCGAACACGTCGCCCAGCGCATCCTCGAACGGCTGCACCAGCCGATGCGCCTGGACGAACGCACCCTGGTGGTCAACGCCAGCATCGGCATCGCCAGCCTGCAGGCCAGCATCGACCTGCACGACGCGCTGCAGGCCGCCGATCTCGCCCTGCACCTGGCCAAACAGGCCGGCAAGGCCCAGTTCGCCCATTACAGCGCGGGGCTGCAGGCCAGCGCGCAGCGCCAGCTGGAACTGGAAAGCGCGCTGGGCCAGGCGCTGGGACGCGACGAATTCGTGCTGCATTACCAGCCGATCCACAGCCTCGACCCGGAAGACCCGCGGATGGTCGGGGTCGAGGCGCTGCTGCGCTGGCGCCACGACGGCCGGCTGGTGCCGCCGCTGGAGTTCATCCCCTCGCTGGAGGAATCGGGCGAAATCGTCCAGGTCGGCGACTGGGTGCTGCGCGAGGCCTGCCGGCAGACCCGCGCGTGGCAGCAGGCCGGGCATCGCCACCTCTACTGCTCGGTCAACCTGTCCCGGCGCCAGCTGCAGCAGGACGATTTCGTCGACCGGCTGGTCTGCATCCTGGATGCCACCGGCCTGCCGCCCGCCAGCCTGGTACTGGAGATCACCGAGACCCACCTGATGCAGGACAGCAACGCGACCCTGGGCGCGCTGCGCCAGCTGGCCGCGCTGGGCGTGCGCCTGGCGCTGGACGACTTCGGCACCGGTTATTCGTCGCTTGGCTACCTGAAGCGGTTCCCGCTGCACATGCTGAAGATCGACAAGAGTTTCATCGGCGGGCTGCCCGGGGACGCCGAACTGGCCGTGATCAGCCGCGCCATCATCGGCCTGGGCCACAGCCTGGGGCTGGCGGTAGTCGCCGAAGGCGTCGAGCATGCGCAGCACCTGGAGTTCCTCCGCAGCGAAGGCTGCCTGCTGGCGCAGGGCTTCGGCTTCAGCCCGCCCTGTCCGGCCGCGGTGCTGGAACGCCTGCTCGATGGCGCGCCCGTGCCGGTGCCGCCGCCCGGCGGCCCCGCGGCGGCGCTAGGCGCTTCACCGGCGGCTGGGCGACAATGACGCTTCCGTCGGCGACCCACGCCGCCCCCGTTTTCCAATGGTATTGCGCGCGATGAAAAAGACCTCTTCCTCCCTGCCCATCGAGACCAGGGCCAGCGCCCGCCATCCGCTCGGCATGCCCGCCGAGCGTTTCCTGCGCGACTACTGGCAGAAGCGCCCGCTGCTGATCCGCGGCGCTTTCCCGGATTTCCAGACCCCGGTGATGCCCGAAGACCTGGCCGGGCTGGCCTGCGAGGAAGGCGCGCTGGCGCGCCTGGTCACCCATGACCGCGCCACCGACGGCTGGAGCCTGCGCACCGGCCCGTTCCAGGAAGAGGACTTCCCGGGCATGCCCGACCACGACTGGACCCTGCTGGTGCAGGACGTGGACAAGTGGGACCCGGACGTGCGCGCCCTGATCGAGCACTTCAGCTTCCTGCCGCGCTGGCGCATGGACGATGTGATGATCAGCTTCGCCGCCACCGGCGGCTCGGTCGGCGCCCACGTCGACCAGTACGACGTGTTCCTGCTGCAGGCCCACGGCCACCGCCGCTGGCAGATCGACGCCAACGAGTCGACCAAGGGCAAGCGCCCGCCGCTGGATTTCCGCCCCGACGTCGAACTCAAACTGCTGCGGAAGTTCAAGCCGACCCACGACTGGGTGCTGGAACCGGGCGACATGCTGTACCTGCCGCCGAACGTGCCGCACCACGGCGTGGCCGAAGACCCGTGCCTGACCTTCTCCTTCGGCATGCGCGCGCCGTCCTCGGCCGAGCTGATCAGCGACTGGCTGGACGACCTGGTGGCCGATGCCGACGAGGCCATCCGCTACCAGGACCCGGACCTGAAGCTGCCGGAAGACCCCAACGAGATCGATGCGGCGGCGATGAAGCGGGTGGTCGCCGCGCTCAACGCGCTGCGCATGAACGACCCGGACCGCCTCGGCGACTGGTTCGGCCGCTTCATCACCACCTACCGCGCCGCCGGCGACATCCTGCCCTCGCAGGCGCCGCCCGCCCCCGCCGAGGTCGAGAACGTGCTGGAGGAAGGCGGCCTGCTCGAGCGCCACCCGTGGGCGCGGCTGGCCTGGCGCCGCGCCACCCGCGGCGCCGCGCTGTACAGCAGCGGCCATGCCTTCCAGCTGCCGGTCAAGGACGCGCAGGGCCTGGCCGCCGCCGAGCGGATCGACGCGGTCATGTTCCGCAGGCTGTCGGCCAAGGGCCGCAGCGCCGTGCTGGAACTGCTGGCCGGCGGCCATTACCAGCTGCTCGATGCCGAGACCCTGGCGGCGATGCAGGCCGAGCAGGACGCGCTCGAGGTCATGGAGGAAGACTTCGACGCCGGTTTCGACGACGAAGCCGACGCTCCGGAACTCGAAATCGAGGTGTTCGAATACGCCCAGGCCGGCGAAGGCGAGCCGGCCAGCGGCGCCATCGACACCGTGCAGGTGAACGAGGAAGGCGTCGAGGTCGTGGTGATCTGCGACGACGGCGACGACGAGGACGAGGACAGCCCCTCGGCATGACGTCCGCGGCGTTCCACGTCGAGGCGGCCGACTATGCCGTGCAGCATGCGCTGCTGCACGGCGTGCGCCATGCCGTGTTCGTCGGCGAACAGCAGGTGCCCTCCGAACTGGAGACCGACGAACTGGATCCGCTCAGCCACCACGTCGTGGCGCTGGATGCCGATGGCCACGCCATCGGCACCGGCCGGCTGACGCCGCAGCGGCGCATCGGCCGCATGGCCGTCCTGTCCGGCTGGCGTGGCCAGGGCGTCGGCGAGGCGCTGTTGCAGGCGCTGGTGGCCGAGGCCGCCCGCCGCGGCTGGGGCGAGGTTTCTTTGCATGCCCAGGTCCATGCCCGCGATTTCTATGCGCGCAACGGGTTCCTGCCGGAGGGCGCGGAGTTCGAGGAAGCCGGGATCGTCCACCAGACCATGCGCCGCCGCATGGACGGTGCCATGCGCGTGCAGGCGGCGGACCAGGTCGAGGCGGCGCTGTCGGCCGTGATCCACCGCGCCCGGCGCCGGCTGCTGCTGGGCTGCCACGGCGGCGATGCCGCGCTGCTCGGCCAACCGGCCGTGCTGCAGGCGCTGCGCCGCTTCGCTACCGCACGCCATGACAAGCAGGCGCTGGTGCTGCTGCATGACGGCGACCCCACGACCCTGCCCCCGGCCCTGCTCGCGCTCGTCCAGCGCCTGCCCAGCGTGTTCCAGCTGCGCCAGCCGGCGGACCCGGCCGGACAGGCGCCGGCACCCGCCTGCGCGGTCAACGACAACGACGACTGCTACTTTCGTCCAATGGGCGAACGCGTCGAAGGCGAGCTGTCGCTGGACATGCCGGCCCGCGCCCGCCAGCAGGACGCGCTGTTCCAGCGCGCCTGGGACGATGCACGCGACTGCGAAGCGCTCAGGACACTCGGCATCTGAGCGCTGTCGGGCCGGGACAAGGCATGGCCCGACGTTAACCCAGTGGACAGAGTGTGTGCCCCTTCCTGTCCCCGCGAGGGTATAATTCAGGGGTTTCATCACGCCCGCGCGGCGTCCTGCTGCAAGGTCCCGCCGGTTCCAGAAGCCATACCCCACAAGCGAATCCGACTCTCCATCGTGGACAATCTCCTGAAGCAGTTTGCGCAGTCATCGCAACTCGCCGGCGGCAACGCCTCCTACATCGAGGATCTGTACGAGCAGTACCTCGTCTCCCCGGACAGTGTGGACCCCAAATGGAAGTCCTATTTCGATGGCTTCAAGGGCCGCGAAGCAGGTGATGTCCCGCATTCCGCCGTCATCGCCCACATCGCCGAGGCCGGCCGCAACGCATCCAGCGCCGCGGCCAATGCCGGCGGCGGCGACGAGCGCGAGCGCAACGTCGGACGCCTGATCACCGCCTACCGCTCGCGCGGCCACCTTGGCGCCAATCTCGACCCGCTGGGCCTGACCCCGCCGGTCAACCCGCCGGACCTCAGCCTGCCGTTCCACAACCTCAGCGATGCCGACCTCAACGACGAGTTCAGCACCGGTGGCGTAGGCGGCCAGCCGCGCATGAAGCTGCGCGACCTGCTGGCGCGCCTGAAGGCGACCTACACCGGCTCCATCGGCGCCGAGTTCATGTACATCGCCGAAGTCGAGCAGCGCCAGTGGCTGTACAAGCGCCTGGAACAGGCCGGCGGCAACTACAACCTCGATGCCGGCACCCAGCGCCGCACGCTCGAGCGCCTGACCGCCGCCGAGGGCCTGGAACGCTACCTGCACACCAAGTACGTCGGCCAGAAGCGCTTCTCGCTGGAAG
Organism: Stenotrophomonas sp. PS02297; assembly: GCF_029959705.1. NCBI lineage: Bacteria > Pseudomonadati > Pseudomonadota > Gammaproteobacteria > Lysobacterales > Lysobacteraceae > Stenotrophomonas > Stenotrophomonas sp. PS02297. The sequence goes on from NZ_JASCOS010000140.1 coordinate 5,607, forward strand.
GCGGCGATTCGCTGATCCCGATGATGGACACCATCATCCGCGACGCCGGCAAGGATGGCGTCAAGGACGTGGTGATCGGCATGGCCCACCGCGGCCGCCTGAACGTGCTGGTCAACACCCTGGGCAAGAACCCGCGCAAGCTGTTCGACGAGTTCGAAGGCAAGTTCGAGCACGACGACCGCGCCGTTGCCGGCGACGTGAAGTACCACATGGGCTTCTCGGCCGACGTCGCCAGCGATGGCGGCCCGGTGCACCTGGCCCTGGCCTTCAACCCGTCGCACCTGGAGATCGCCGACCCGGTGGTCGCCGGTTCGGTGCGCTCGCGCCAGGAACGCCGCAACGACACCGCGCGCAAGCAGGTGATGCCGATCCTGATCCACGGCGACGCCGCCTTCGCCGGCCAGGGCGTGGTGATGGAGCTGTTCCAGATGTCGCAGGCCCGCGGTTTCACCGTGGGCGGCACCGTGCACATCGTCATCAACAACCAGGTGGGCTTCACCACCTCCAACCGCGACGACTCGCGCTCGACCCTGTACTGCACCGACATCGCCAAGATGGTCGCTGCCCCGGTCCTGCACGTGAACGGCGACGATCCGGAAGCGGTGGTGTTCGCCGCCAAGCTGGCCTACGACTTCCGCCAGCAGTTCCACAAGGACGTCGTGATCGACCTGGTCTGCTACCGCCGCTGGGGCCACAACGAGGCCGACGAGCCGGCGATCACCCAGCCGCTGATGTACCAGGTGATCCGCAAGCACAAGACCACCCGCGAGCTCTACGCCGAGCAGCTGGAAGCGGCGGGCGTGATCGCCGCCGGCGCGGGCAAGGAAATGGTCGACGCCTACCGCGAAAAGCTGGATTCGGGCGAAGTCACCACCGAGCTGGCCGTGGTCGAGAAGACCCCGACCACCAGCAAGATGTACGTGGATTGGCCGCGCTACCTGTCCGGCAAGCTGTCCGACCCGGTCAGCACCAAGGTCGAGATGGGCAAGCTGACCCGGCTGGCCACGATGATCAACACCATCCCGGACGGCGTGGAGCTGCACTCGCGCGTGGCCAAGGTGTACGACGACCGGCGCAAGATGGCCGCTGGCGAGATCGCCGGCGACTGGGGTTTCGCCGAGAACCTCGCCTACGCCACCCTGCTGGACGAAGGCAACTGCCTGCGCCTGGTCGGCCAGGACGTCGGCCGCGGCACCTTCACCCACCGCCACGCGATCCTGCACGACCAGAAGACCGACAACTACTACCTGCCGCTGCGCCAGCTGGTCGAGTCGCCGGAACAGGCCACCATCATCGACTCGCTGCTCAGCGAAGAAGCGGTGATGGCGTTCGAGTACGGCTTCTCCACCACCGATCCCAACACCCTGTGCATCTGGGAAGGCCAGTTCGGCGACTTCGCCAACGGTGCGCAGGTCGTGATCGACCAGTTCATCGCCTCCGGTGAAGCCAAGTGGGGCCGCATCTCCGGCCTGACCCTGCTGCTGCCGCACGGCTACGAAGGCCAGGGCCCGGAACACAGCTCGGCGCGCCTGGAGCGCTTCCTGCAGCTGTGCGCACTGGAGAACATGCTGGTCTGCGTGCCGTCCACCCCGGCGCAGGCCTTCCACATGCTGCGTCGCCAGATGCGCATGACCACCCGCAAGCCGTTGATCGTGATGTCGCCCAAGTCGCTGCTGCGCCACAAGCTGGCCGTCTCGACCCTGGACGAACTGGCCAACGGCGAGTTCCAGCACCTGATCGGCGACGCCAACGCGGATGCGAAGAAGGTCAAGCGCGTCGTGCTGTGCTCGGGCAAGGTCTACTACGACCTGCTCGAAGACCAGACCAAGCGCGGCCAGGACGACGTGGCCATCATCCGCGTGGAGCAGCTGTATCCGTTCCCGCGCCCGCTGCTGGCCGCCGAGCTGAAGAAGTACGGCAAGGCCGCCGACGTGGTGTGGTGCCAGGAAGAGCCGATGAACCAGGGCGCGTGGTACCAGATCCGCCACCACCTGCAGGCCTGCCTGGCCGACGGCCAGAACCTGCACTACGCTGGTCGCCCGCGTTCGCCGTCGCCGGCCGTCGGCCACATGGCCGATCACCTGCGCGAACTGCAGCAGCTGCTTGCCGATGCGCTGGTCAATCCCTTCAACGACCAGTTCGCTGAATAACTCTCCCCCTTTCACGAAGAATACGAACCAGGAAGCCCCTGCATGGCCACCGAAGTCAAAGCCCCGGTACTGCCCGAATCCGTCGCCGACGGCACCATCGCCACCTGGCACAAGAAGGTCGGCGACGCGGTCAAGCGCGACGAAAACCTGCTTGACCTGGAAACCGACAAGGTCGTGCTTGAAGTGCCGTCGCCGGTCGATGGCGTGATCAAGGAAATCAAGTTCCCCGAAGGCGCCACCGTGACCAGCAGCCAGGTCGTGGCGATCATCGAGGAAGGCGCCGTCGCCGCCGCGCCGGCCCCGGCTGCCGCCGAAGCACCGAAGGCCGCTGCAGCGGCTCCGGCCGCCGCTGCCGCCGCACCGGCCCCGGCCGCCAAGTCGGCCGC
>NZ_JASCOS010000141.1:0-8096 GCF_029959705.1 Stenotrophomonas sp. PS02297
CGCCCGTGTTTAAAACCCCCCCCCCCCCCCCCCCCCCCCCTGCCCCGCCCCCCCGCGCGCGCGGCCGCGCGCGCCAAGCCGGTGGTGGTGGTCAAGTCCGGGCGCCAGCCGCGCAGCGCCGAGGCCCGCGCGCAGACCCATTCGCAGACGCTGGCCGCGTCCGATGCGGTGTACGGGGCGGCCTTCAACCGCGCCGGCCTGCTGCGGGTCAACGCGCTGGATGAGTTGTTCACCGCGGCCGAGACGCTGGGCCGGCTCGGTACGTTCCCGGGCCACCGGCTGGCGATCCTCAGCAACGGCGGCGGCATCGGCCGGCTGGCGGTGGACCAGCTGCAGGCGCTGGGGGGCACGCTGGCGGCGTTGTCGCCGGCCACCATCGAGCAGCTGGACCGCGCGCTGCCGCAGGGCTGGTCGCGCGACAACCCGGTCGACATCGTGGTCGACGCCGGCGGCGAGCGCTACGCGGCCGCGGTGGAGGCGCTGCTGGCCGACGAGGCCAACGATGCGCTGCTGGTGGTCAACGTGCCGACCGCGTTCACCTCCTCGGCCGAAGCGGCGCAGGCGCTGACCCGCACGCTCGGCCTGCGTTCGCGGCAGCTGCGCGACAAGCCGGTGTTCGCGGTCTGGCTGGGCAACGACGAACAGGCAACGGCCACGCTCAACACCGCGCGGGTGCCGACCTATCCCAGCGAGGCCGAGGCGGTGCGCGGTTTCCAGCACCTGGTGCGTTACCGCCAGGCGCAGGCGGCGTTGATGGAAACGCCGCCGAGCCTGCCCGCCGATTTCGTGGTGGACGTCGCCGCCGCGCGCGCGCTGGTGGAGGCGGCGCTGGACAACGGCCAGCAATGGCTGGACCCGGTGGCCACGCACGCGCTGCTGCAGGCCTATGGCATTCCGTCGCTGGCGGTGATGGTCGCGCGCGACGCGCACGAGGCGATGGATCTTGCGCAGCCGCTGCTGGAGCGGGGCGCGACCGTCGCGGTGAAGGTGTTCTCGCCGGACATCCCGCACAAGTCCGACGTCGATGGCGTGCGCCTGAACCTGGGCACGCTGCAGGCGGTGCACATGGCGGCGACCTCGATCCTGCAGCGCGCGCGCGAACTGCGCCCGCAGGCGCGCATCGAAGGCGTGCTGGTGCAGCCGACGCTGGTGCGGCCCAAGGCGCGCGAGCTGATCGCAGGCATCGCCGACGACCCGGTGTTCGGCCCGGTGCTGGTGTTCGGCCGCGGCGGCATCGCGGTGGAAGTGATCGACGACAAGACCCTGGCGCTGCCGCCGCTGGACCTGCGCCTGGCCCACGAGGTGATCGGCCGCACCCGCGTCTCGCGCATCCTCAAGGCCTATGGCGACGTGCCCGCCGCCGACGAGCGCGCGGTGGCGCTGGTGCTGGTCAAGCTGGCGCAGCTGGCCGCCGACATTCCCGAGATCCGCGGCCTGGACCTCAATCCGCTGCTGGCCGACCGCGACGGCGTGATGGCGCTGGACGCGCGCATCGCCATTGCCCCGGTGCGGCGCCTGCACAAGGGCCGCGGCCATCCGCGCTTCGCGATCTTCCCGTACCCGACCGAGTGGGAACGCAGCATCGACCTGTCCGACGGCGGCAAGGCCTTCGTGCGCCCGGTGCGGCCGGAGGACGACGCGCTGTTCCGCGCCTTCTTCGCCCGCGTCAGCGACGACGACCTGCGGCTGCGCTTCTTCCAGTCGGTCAAGCATTTCAGCCACGAGTTCATCGCGCGCCTGACCCAGCTCGACTACGCGCGCTCGATCGCGCTGGTGGCCATCGACCCCAGGAGCGGCGACATGCTCGGTGCGGTGCGCCTGCACGCCGACGCCGACTACGACCGCGGCGAGTACGGCATCCTGATCCGCTCCGACCTCAAGGGCCACGGCATCGGCTGGAAGCTGATGCAGATCATGATCGAGTACGCCGGCTGGCAGGGCCTCAACATGGTCGAAGGCCAGGTGCTGCGCGAGAACAGCACCATGCTGGCGATGTGCCGCACGCTGGGCTTCAAGGTCAAGCCCGATCCGGACGATCCGACCCTCATGAACGTCACGCTGCCGGTGCAGCCGCTGGAAACGGCCTGATCCAGCGTCGGGCAGCGATTCCCTGGGCGGCTTCCAGGGGCGCGTGCGAACCGCGCCGGGGCGGTGAAGGCGCGGCCCGCGCCTCCGTTCGCGCCGAGAGAGTTGCCCGGGATGGCCGCGCGTTCGGGCGGCATGCGCTGTGGATGGGCTGCGCGCACGGCGGGCCCAACGGCGTGATCGGCGCCGATCATGCGGACGGCGGCAACGCCAGATCCGGTCGTGGTGCCCGCACCAGCTACCTGTCGGCGGCCGCGGACGCGACAATGGCGCCATGGAAACCGCCATCGCCGGGAACGCGCCCGGGAAAGTTCCGCTGCTGTTGCTGCCCGGCCTGCTCAACGATGCCGAGCTGTGGCGCGCGCAGATCGCCGCCCTGTCCGACATCGCCGACTGCATCGTCGGCGACCAGACCCGCGGCGAAACCCTGCAGGCGGTGGCCGAGGACGTGCTGGCGCAGGCGCCGCCACGCTTCGCGCTGGCCGGGTTCTCGCTGGGCGGGTTCGTCGCCCAGCAGATCCTGCGCGTCGCCCCGGAACGCGTGCGGCGGCTGGCGCTGGTCGACGCCTCGATCCATGCCGATTCGCCGGAGCGCGCCGCACAGCGCCGCGCGCAGCGGGCCAGCGTGCGCCTGCCCGGCACCTTCCACGGTTTCGGCGACAGGCTGATGCGCAGCTACATCGACGCCTCGCGCCTGGACGACCAGGCGCTGGTGCAGCGCGTGCGCGACATGACCTCGCGCCTGGGCGCGGAAGTGTTCCTGCGGCAGAGCGCGCTGGAGCGGCCCGACGGCCACGACGTGCTGGCCGCCTACCGCGATCCGCTGCTGATCATGTGCGGCGCCAACGACCGCATCACGCCGCTGCCGGTCAGCGAGGAAATGCACGCGCTGGCGCCGCATTCGCGGCTGGTGGTGCTGCCCGGTTGCGGGCACCTGGCGCCGATGGAGAAGCCCGACGAGGTCAGCGCGGCGCTGCGCGACTGGCTGCATGCGCCGGCCTGACGCGCCTGCCGGATCCTGCGCGCTTCAGTGCAGCGACTGCGCCTGCTCGGCATGGTGCCAGGCATGGCGCACCAGCCAGCGCGCTTCGTCCCAGGGCACCGCCAGCGCCGGCGCGTGCCGGTGATAGCTGTCCTGCAGCGCGCGGTAGAGCTGTTCCTCGCTGGCGCGCGGCCACGCCAGGTAGACCTCGAAGCCCATCTGCAGCAGGCGCCGGTACTGGTCGAAGTCGTGGTGGCCGAGCCGGCCGATGGCATGGACGCTGCGCCAATAGGCCATCTCGGCGTCCACATCGAGGCTGCGAAGGCTTGCAGTGTGCGGGTTCTGCATGAGCGGTCTCCGTTCGCGGTCCGCCCCCTGTAGGCCGGATGCTACGACCGGGTCGGCGCGGGGTTCAACCCGCGCCGCATTCAGGCTTCGGCGCTGGCGGCATCCAGCTGGGCGATTTCCTGCGCCGACAGCGACAGCCGCGCGGCGGCGAGGATCTCGTGCAGCTGCGCCACGCCGGTGGCGCTGACGATGGGCGCGGTGATGCCGGGCCGTGCGATCAGCCAGGCCAGTGCGACCTGCGCCGGCGTCGCCCGGTGCGCGGCGGCGACATCGTCGAGCGCGGCGAGGATGCGCAGCCCGCGCGGGTTCAGATAATGCGCGACGACCTTGGCGCCGCGCGCGCCGCTTTTGCCGGCGTCGTCGGCGCTGCGGTACTTGCCGCTGAGGAAGCCGCTGGCCAGCGCGTAATAGCCGATCACGCCCAGCTCCTGTCCGCGCGCCAGCGGCTCCAGTTCCGCTTCGTAGCCGGCGCGGTCGTAGAGGTTGTACTCGGGCTGCAGGCTCTCGTAGCGCGGCAGGTGGTAATCGGCCGATACCTTCAGCGCATCGCGCAGGCGGGACGCGCTGTAGTTGGACGCGCCGATCGCCCGCACCTTGCCGGCTTCGACCAGGCGCGCGAAGGCGCCCAGGGTTTCTTCCAGCGGCACCGATTCGTCGTCCTCGTGCGCCTGGTACAGGTCGATCACGTCGGTGCGCAGGCGCCGCAGCGAGTCGTCGATGGCGGCATGGATGTTGTCGGCCGACAGGCCCGGGCGCTCGGCCCATTTGCCGACCTTGGTGGCGAGCACCACCTTGTCGCGCCTGCCGCCGCGGCCGAGCCAGCGGCCGATGATGGTTTCCGATTCGCCGCCCTTGTTGCCCGGCACCCACGCCGGATACACGTCGGCGGTATCGACCAGGTTGAAGCCGGCCTCGACGAAGGCGTCGAGCAGGGCGAAGGCGGTCTTCTCGTCCGCGCTCCAGCCGAAGACGTTGCCGCCGAACGCAATGGGGCCGACCTGCAGGCCGGAACGGCCGAGTTCGCGGAACCGGGTCATGCGCACCTCCTTGGAATCGGCATAACAGCATAGACGCCGCATATGCCGGTTCCGTTGCGGCGAGGTGAAAACAGCGTTCCGCATGAGCTGCGCGCGCTAACGGGTCGTGAACATTCCAGCCCTGCGAGCGCATCGCACGCGCGTGCTAGGCTCGCTGCACTCCAACCGTGGAACATTCCGATGAAGACGACCGCCCCGTTGGTTGCCGCCTGCCTGCTGTTCGCCGCGCTGCCCGTTGCCGCGCAGGAGCACGCGCACGCCGGCCACGACCACGCCGCCATGCATGGCGCCCCGGCCTCCGCGCCGTTGCAGGCCGCCGTGTCCGGCGACTGGCGCAGCGCCGCCAACGCCGCGCGCGACCAATACCGGCATCCGCTGCAGACGCTGGAATTCTTCGGCGTGCAGCCGCAGCAGACGGTGATCGAGATCACCCCGGGCGGTGGCTGGTACTCCGAGATCCTGGCGCCGTACCTGCGCGGGCAGGGGCATTACGTGGCGGCGGTGGTCGATCCGCAGGCCCTGCCGGCCGGCGGCGGCCGCGACTACCAGCAGCGCACCCGCGACGGGCTGGAAAAGAAGTTCGCCGGCGCGCCGGCGCTGTTCGACAAGACCACGGTCGTCGCCTACGACCCGGCCGCGCCGGTGCTCGGCAAGCCGGGTTCGGCCGACGTGGTGCTGACCTTCCGCAACGTGCACAACTGGCGCGCCAGCAACCAGGCCGAGGGCATGTTCCGCGCGTTCTTCGCGGTGCTCAGGCCGGGCGGCACGCTGGGGGTGGTGGAGCACCGCGCCAAGGCCGACGTTCCGGCCGACGACAAGAGCGGTTACGTCGGCCAGGCGCAGGTGATCGCCATGGCCGAGGCGGCCGGTTTCAAGCTCGAGGAACGCAGCGAGATCAACGCCAATCCGCGCGATACCAAGGACCATCCCAACGGCGTGTGGACGCTGCCGCCTTCCAACACCCACGATGCCGCCGACGATGCCAGGTACAAGGCCATCGGCGAGAGCGACCGGATGACGCTGCGGTTCGTGAAGCCGCGCCCGTAACGCGTCTGGTTGTTGTACAGGCAAGGGCCGCCATCGCTGCGGCCCTTGCCGCTTCCGCGCCGCTGATTTCCTCTTCGTGTCCGCCATGCTCATCGCCTTCAACAAGCCCTTCAACGTCCTGTGCCAGTTCACCGACCGCAGCCAGCCGCCGCGGGCGACGCTGGCCGGTTTCGGGTTGCCGAAGGACGTGTATGCGGCCGGGCGCCTGGATTACGACAGCGAGGGCCTGCTGCTGCTCACCGATGACGGCGGCCTCGCGCACCGGTTGACCGATCCGCGCCACAAGCAGGACAAGACCTACTGGGTGCAGGTGGAGGGTGTGCCGGCGCCGGAGAAGCTGCAGGCACTGCGCGACGGCGTGCTGCTCAACGATGGGCCGACCCTGCCGGCGCGCGTGCAGTGGCTGGAAACGGCGCCGGCACTGTGGCCGCGCGATCCCCCGGTGCGTTTCCGCAGGACCGTGCCCGATGCCTGGCTGGCGGTCACGATCCGCGAGGGGCGCAACCGCCAGGTGCGGCGCATGACCGCCGCGGTAGGCCTGCCGACGCTGCGCCTGGTGCGTGCCTCGATGGGGCCGCATGCGCTGGATGGCCTGCAGCCGGGGCAGTGGCGGTGGGTCGGTGAATAGGAACGGGTGAGGGCAGCGCAAGAACCCAGGGCAGGTTCACATGCAGCTTGAACGCATGCGGTTCCTGCCTCTACCCGTTCCTTTTCACGCGTTCCCTGCTTCAGGTGTCGCTGCCGATATCGCTGGTTTCGTCCACCGTGGTGGTGGCGCGGCGACGCTGGGCGATCTGCTGCGATTTCGCCTCCAGCGCGGCATTGTCGCGCTTGTTCTTGCGGTAGATCGCGTAGCCGATCAGGCCCAGGCCGACCGCGGCCACGGCGACGGTGGCGGTGGGGTTGCGGCGCGCCGCCCGGCCGACCGCGCGGCCGCCGGTCTTCATCGCACCGATCGCGGCACCGGCCTTGAGCCAGTCGGCGGCATTGGAACCTCCGCTCTTGAGGCTGTCGCCGGCGTGGCTGGCCAGTTCCATGGCCCGTTCCAGGGCCGTTCCGGTGATGTCGCTGAACTTGCTCATGGGGATCCTCGGTTGCAGGGGCAGGCACGCAGTGTCGCGGGACCGGCGTGCAGGAAATGTTAGCCGGGAACGGGGCATGCGCTGCCATGGCGATGCGCGTTGCGGTCCGCGGGTACGCGGCCTGCCCGGGAAAGCCCCAGCGGGGCGTTGCCCCGCTCTACGGTGAGCCGCGTTGCCCGGGTCCACGGGCTTTGCGCGATGTGCCGCCGTGCCGCTCCGCCCCACGCATGCATTCGCAGCCCAGCCCCATGCCACCGTCGCCACGGGAGAGGGGTCCCCATGTCCCGTGTGGCTTTGCGCGATGCGTAGCGGTCGCGCTCCGCGCCACGCATGAATTCATGGTCCAGCCCTGTGTCACCGTCGCTACGGGAGATTGATTCTCACGTCCCGCGTGGCTTTGCGCGGTGTGTTGCGGTCGCGCTCCACGGATCATCAGGCCACGGATGCCGCGGATACCGCCCCTTCATCTCCTTCTTCACCTCGGCATAGGTGTTCTGCCAGAAGTTGCGCAGGTCGCCGGTGACCTGCAGCGGCTTGCCGCCGGGGGAGAGCAGGTGCAGCAGCAGCGGTATGCGGCCATCGGCGATGCGCGGGGTGTCGGCCAGGCCGAACAGTTCCTGCAGTTTCACCGCCAGCACCGGCGGGCGCGGGGTGATGCCGTCGTCGTCCATCGCGTAGTCGATGGCGCGCTCCATGCCGGACGGCACGCCGACGCGCACCGGTGCATGACGGTCGATCAGCTGGCGTGCGTTCCAGTCGACGCCGGACTTCAGCGCCTCGCCCAGTTCCTGCTCGCCGAGAGCGTCCAGTCGGGTCTTGCCGGCGAAGGCCGGCAGCAGCCAGTCGTCGAGCGTGGCCAGCAGCGCCGCGTCGGACAGGTCCGGCAGTTCCAGTTCCGGCATCCAGTGGCGCAGGCCCTGCACGCGATGGCGCCATTGCCGCAGGTTGCCGGTCCACGGCAGGGCGTCCAGCCCCAGTTCGCCGACCGCGTCGGTGAGCGCGCGCGCGGCCTGCGCCGGATCGACCTTTCCGGCCGGGCGGCTGTCCAGCACGATGCGGTCGAAGCCGGATTCGCGGCGGGCCTCCAGCGCCCGCCGTTCGCTGTTCCAGCGCACCACGTCGTGCTGGTGGAAGCGCTTCGGGAAATCGCTGCGCAGGCGCGCTTCGTCCACCGGCGCGGCGCGCAGCATCAGGGCATCGCGCGCTTCGAAGCGCAGTTCGCTGACCACCAGCCAGGGCTCGCCGCGCAGGTCGCTGTTGTCGAACAGGCGCGCGCTGCGGCCATTGGCCAGCTGGTAGCGCAGCGGATCATTCGGATGGCGCGCGGCGATGCGGTCGGGAAAGGCGTGGGCGAGCAGGTCGCCGAGCTCGTGCGCTTCGATGTCGGCCGGCGGCGTGGCATCGCAGCGCAGGCGCCGCCGCCATTGCCGGGCCGCCGCGTCGATCGCGGCCAGGGCGCTGCGGCTGGCGTCGTGCGGCGCGCGCCCGTTGCGGAACGCGGCCAGCGCGCGCCAG
>NZ_JASCOS010000142.1:0-8046 GCF_029959705.1 Stenotrophomonas sp. PS02297
GCGTGCGCCTGACCGGCCAGCGCGGCCGGCAGCGGCAGCTGGGTGAGGTATTGCTGCCGTGCCGGCCGCTCCGGTAGCTGTTGTTCGAGGATGTGGAAGGTGGACAGCGCGATCGGGCCGACGTCGCGCGGCTGCAATGCGTCGATGGCACGCGCGGCGCTGCTCTGCGCAGCGGTGACCATCGGGTCGTTGCCGCCCTCGCCCTCCGGGTTCTGCACGCCCAGCACGCGGAAGCGCAGCAGGCGGCCGGCATGGGCCGGGAAGTCGATGCGCTGCAGGCCTTCCTTCAACGACAGGCGGCCGCGGGCGACGGGCTCGCCCCACTCGCCATTGCTGTCGCCCATGTAGATTTCGTAGTCGCGTACCTGGCCGTGCTTCCAGTGTTGGTCGTTGCGCGGCGCCAGTTCAATGCCGTCGATCATCTTCCTCTCGCCGAACCCGATCACCCACTCGTGGGCGCCGGTGCGGATGGCCTGGTTGCGCACGGTGCGGAACCAGGTCGCCGGATCGTCGTCGAAGGCGTTTTCCAGCGGATAGCCCTTTTCCTCGGCCGGGCGGTTGACCACCAGCAGGCTGTCCGGCGGCAGCGCGCGGCCCTGCTGCGGCGCGGCCGGGAACGCGTCGTCGGCCGCGGCGGCGGCCACCGGGAAATCCAGCTGCAGCTGCAGCGGCTGGCGGATGTCCACCATCGCGGTGCGCACGTGCAGGGTGCCGCGGCGTTCGCCGGCATCGAAGTACCAGCCTTCGTCGGCCGCGTCGAAGGCGGCCGCATCGGCGAGCGCGGGCAGCGCGCGGCCGTCCAGCCGCACCGCCGCCGGCGCCTGCCGGTTGAGCACGCGCAGGCCGTAGCGGCGCTGCGCCAGCTGCCCGCGGTAAGCGCCCTGCACCGCGTCGATGCGCACCTGCACCGGGCCGCTGCCCTGCGCCGGCGCCTGCATGCGGATCTGCTGCGTGCTCGATTCGCCCTGCTGGTAGCGGCGGGTGTTGCCGTCGTCCTCGTACAGCGTGTAGCGGGAGTCGCCCTGCGGATACAGGTCGAAGGTCACTTCATCCAGCGGCTTCTCGCCGTCGAACAGCATGGCCGGGTACATCGGCAGGATCGCGCCGGCGCGCACGAATACCGGCAGCGTCGCCAGGTCCACCTGGCGGTCGAGCTGGCGGCCATCGGCGCCGACCTGCACGCGGCGGCCGTCCCAATAATCGAACCAGCCGCCTTGCGGCAGGTGGATGTCGCGGCGCCAGCCGCGGCTGGCGGCCTGGCTGCGGTACACCGGCGCCACCAGCAGGTCGCGGCCGAGCAGGAACTGGTACCTGTAGGTTTCATCCTGCGCGTGCGGGTCGCGGGGGTTGTCCCACATCAGCCCGCGCACCGGCGGCGCGCCGTTCTGCGCGGCTTCGTGCACCAGCCCGTACATGTACGGGGTCAGGCGCATCTTCAATTTCAGGTAGTCGCGGTTGATGCCGCGGTAGGGCTCGTCGAACCACCACGGCTGCTTGCGCGCGCTCGACGACCAGCCGCTCATGCCCATCAACACCGGCGTGAACGCCTTCCACTGCAGGTCGCGGGTGAAGGTCTCGGCGCTGCCGCCGAAGATCGCATCGACATCGCCGGCGGCATAGGCCATGCCGGACAGGCCGGAGCCGACCAGGGTCGGCACGTGCCAGCGGATGTAGTCCCAGCTGCTGCTCTGGTCGCCGGTCCAGGCCACCGCGTAGCGCTGGATGCCGGCCCAGCCCATCACCGTCCACAGGAACGGGCGCGAATCGGAGTTGTCCAGGATGCCGTTGAACGCCTGGCGGTTGGCGTCCATCGCGAACTGGTAGCCCTTGCCGGTCCAGGCCACGTCCAGCTTCTGCACGCGGGTGCCGGCCTTGCCGACTTCCCAGGCGATCTTGTCCACCCCGTTCTCGGTCCACAGGCCGGTCTTGAAGCCGTACTTCGCCAGGCCCTGCACGGTCTCGGGCAGCTGCCTGTAGCCGCAGCCGTAGCCGTCGTTGGGCAGGATCCAGCCGCCGGGCATGTCGTTTTCGCGGTACTTGGCGGCGACGCTGTCGACCACGTCGATCGTGGTGCCGGTGGGGCCGTCGCTCCAGCCTTCGGGCACGCTGCCGGGCTTCTTGATGTTGTCGCCGTCGTTGTAGCAGTCGGCATCGCCGTAGGACAGCGCCCAGCGCGCGACCATGTTCGGGCGGCCGGTCAGCTGGGTATAGCGCTCGATCAGGCGCGGCAGGCCGGCGCCGACGAAGTAGTAGGCGTCGAAGCGGTCCTCGCGGTGCAGCAGGGTGGCCTGGTCGGGCTGGCGCAGGTCGTAGCTGCCGTCGCTCCACGTATTGCGCAGCATGCCCCAGCCGCGCGAACTGAGCAGCATCGGCGCCGGGCTCGGGCGGTCGCCCTCCTCCCAGCCGCCGGAGTAGGAAATCTCCAGCTCGCGGCCCTTGAACTGGTAGCGGCCGTTCTGCTGGCCGCCGCCGAAGAAGGCCTCGTCGGGCTGCGAGGACAGCACCTGCACGCTCTGCGCGGCATCCAGGTCCAGCGGCTGCAGCTCCTGCCACAGCGCGGTGGGCTGGCCATCGTCCAGCCGCTCCAGGCGCAGCCGCAGCGGTTGCCGCTGCACGTGCAGCACCAGCGCATCGGTGCGCACGCGGATTTCCTGCGCGTCTTCTTCCAGTTGCGCCTGCACGCTGGCCCCCGGCTGCGGCAGCACGATGGGCGCGGCCTTGTCCCCAGCGCCGGTCAGCCTGCCTTTGCGGCCGGCCTGCACGCGGATGATGTCGGCGGCCGGCAGTTCGATGCGGATGCGCGTGCCGTTGTCGGTGAGCAGGTCCCAGCCACGCACACCATCGCGGCCATCGCCGGCACCGACCGACCGCAGGTTGCCCACCGGCTCGGCATGCAGCGGCAGCGCCGGCAGCAGCAGGACGGAAAGCAGTGCCACCGGCAGTGGCAGACGACGTACGCGCTTGTGCACCTTGCTCCCCAGGCCCTTCAGGCGGGCATTCGATGGCGGTTGCGCCGACTCTAGGGCAGCGTTTCGAAAGATGTCAACAAAATGAAAGCAAAAGATAAGAATTTTTATATCAATCGAAAGTTTGTGCAAAGCACCACTTTCCTTATCCCCTTCAGCGACGTGAAACAGACAGCGAAAGGTCCGTCAGGAAAACCTTTCGATCCGTACCGACAGACGGGCAGCGACACCATCGCGAAAGAATTCTTTCTTTTTTCTTTCGATGTTTGACATTTCGAAAGAAAAAGCAGATCGTGCGCTGGCCCAACAGGAACCAAGAATGGACGCCACCCCGCTTACCGATCCGTCCGCCTGGCAGCGCCTGGGCGGAGCCGATACCGCCGCCGAAATCGCCCAGCAGCCGGCCTTGTGGGAAACCCTGGCCAGCGGCCTGGAGCGCGACCAGGAACGCCTGCAGGCCTTCCTCGGCCAGCGCCTGTCCGACCCGGCGCAGCGCGTGCTGTTCACCGGCGCCGGCAGCTCCGGCTTCATCGCCGAGATGGTCGCCGACCACATCAACGCGCAGTGGCCGGCGGAAGTGCGCGCGGTGCATACCACCAGCCTGCTGACCCACCCGGCGCTGTACCTGCAGCGCGAGCGCCCGACTCTGCTGGTGTCCTTCGGCCGCAGCGGTTCCAGCCCGGAAAGCGTGGCCGCGGTCGAGCGCGTGCGCGCCGACGTGGACGACGCCCGTTTCCTCGACATCACCTGCAACGCCGACGGCGAACTGGCGCGCCGCGGCGCCGGCCGCGCCGACACCTGCACCCTGCTGATGCCGGCGGCCAGCTGCGACCGCGCCTTCGCCATGACCAGCAGCCTGAGCTGCATGCTGCTGGCGGCGCTGGCGGTGTTCGAGCGCGCGCCGTGGAACGAGCGCGGCGAGCGCATCCGCCAGGTCGCCGCACTGGCACGGGAAGGCCTGCAACGCTGGGACGCACCGGTGGGCGCGCTCGCCGCGCAGCCGTTCGACCGCGTGATCTACCTGGCCAGCGGCCCGCTGGAAGCGCTGGCGCGCGAAGCCGCGCTGAAGGTGCTGGAACTCACCGCCGGCCGCGTGCTGGCGATGGCCAACACGCCGCTGGGCTTCCGCCACGGGCCGAAGTCCACGCTCGATGCGCGCACCCTGGTGGTGATGCTGCGCAGCGCGCAGCCGCTGGCGCGCCGCTACGAACAGGACCTGCTGGAAGAACTGCGCGGCGACGGCGTGGCCGGCAGGGTGCTGTCGGTCGGCCCGCATTCGGACATCGGCATGGGCGACGACTTCACCCTGCAGGTGCCGGCCCTGCCCGACGCCTGGCTGGCGCCGGCGTGGCTGCCGTTCGCGCAGCTCTATGCGCTGCGCCGCTCGGCCGCGCTGGGGCTGACCCCGGACAACCCGTTCCCCGACGGCACCGTCAACCGCGTGGTCAAGGGCGTCACCATCCACCATGGCTGAGTCCTCCGCCAGCGCCTGCTACGGCATCGACATCGGCGGCACCAAGATCGAACTGGTGGCCTGCGATACGGCCCTGCAGGTGAGCTGGCGCAAGCGCATCGCCACGCCGCAGGGCGACTACGCCGGCTTCCTGCGGGCCGTCGAAACCCTCGCCGCCGATGCCGATGCGGCGCTGGGACAAGCCGCCCATGCCATCGGCATCGCCTTGCCCGGCGTGCGCGACCGCCGCAGCGGCCACCAGCTCAGCGCCAACGTGCCGGCCATCACCGGCCAGTGCGTGGCCCGCGACCTGCAGGAACGCCTGCAACGGCCGCTGCATTTCGGCAACGACCTGCAGTGCTTCGCCCTGTCCGAAGCGCATGGCGGCGCCGCCGACGGCTACGCCAGCATGTTCGGCGCGATCCTCGGCACCGGTGCCGGCGGCGGCTACTGCGTGCAGGGCCGGCTGATCGGCGGCTTCAACGGCCTGGCCGGCGAATGGGGCCACTGGAGCGTGCCGGCCAACCTGCTGCAACGCCACGGCCTGCCGCTGCTCGACTGCGGCTGCGGCCTGCGCGGCTGCGTGGAGCGCTATGTCTCCGGCAGCGGCGTGGCGATGATCGAACGCCATCTCGGCGGCAGCGCCGCCAATGCCAGCGACGTCATCGCCCTGGCCGAAGCCGGCGACGCGCGCGCGCGGCAGGCGCTGGACATCCACCGCGACCTGCTCGGCCACAGTTTCGCCGCGCTGATCCTGGCGCTGGACCCGCACGTGATCGTGCTCGGCGGCGGGCTCTCGCAGTACGCGCCGTTGTACGAACAGCTGCCGGCGGCGATCGCCGCGCATCTGTTCGCCGGCGTGCAGGTGCCGCAGATCGTGCCGCCGCGCTTCGGCGATGCCGGCGGCGCGCGCGGCGCCGCCCTGCTCGCCTGCCAACCCACTTTTTCCTGATCCGGGAGTTCGCCCATGTCCCCGTTGCAGTCCCTGCTCGCCCGGCATCGCGCCAGCCACAACGTCGGCCTGTACAGCGTCTGCTGCAGCAACGAACAGGTGCTGCGCGCGGCGATGCACGTGGCCGCGCGCCACGGCACCGTGCTGCTGATCGAAGCCACTTCCAACCAGGTCGACCAGTTCGGCGGCTACACCGGCATGACCCCGCCGCAGTATCGCGACTACGTGCGGGCGCTGGCCGACGAGGAAGGCTTCCCGCGCGACCGGCTGGTGCTCGGCGGCGACCACCTCGGCCCCAATGCCTGGCAGAAGCAGCCGGCGGCCGAGGCGATGGCGCACGCGCGCGTGCTGATCGAGGCCTATGTCGCCGCCGGCTTCCACAAGATCCACCTGGACTGCAGCATGTCCTGCGTCGACGACCCGGTGCCGCTGCCCGACGCCACCGTCGCGGCGCGCTCGGCCGAACTGGCCGTCATCGCCGAACGCACCGCCGCCGCGCACGACCTGCCGCCGCCGGTCTACGTGATCGGCACCGAGGTTCCCGTCCCGGGCGGCGAAGCCTCGCTGGACGCCGGGCTGGCGGTGACCACGCCGGCCGCGGCCGCGCAGACGCTGGAGATCCACCGCCAGGCCTTCGACACGCCGCAGCTGCGCGAGGCCTGGCAGCGGGTGATCGCGATGGTGGTGCAGCCGGGCGTGGATTTCGACCACAGCAGCGTGCACGACTACGACGCGGCCGCCGCCGGCGAGCTGGCCGACTTCCTCGAAAAGCAGCCGCGCATCGTGTTCGAGGCGCACTCCACCGACTACCAGCGCGAGAGCGGCCTGCATGCGCTGGTGCGCGACCACTTCGCCATCCTCAAGGTCGGCCCGGCCGCGACCTTTGCCTATCGCGAAGCGCTGTTCGCGCTGGCGGCGATCGAAGCCGAACTGCTGCCCGCCGCGCAGCGCTCGCGCCTGCCGCAGGTACTGGAAGAGGTGATGCTGGCGCAGCCGAAATACTGGCAGGCGCATTACCACGGCGACGAAGCCACGCTGCGCCTGCTGCGCGCTTTCGCTTTCAGCGACCGCTGCCGCTACTACTGGGGCGAGCCGGCGCTGCTGGACGCGGTGCGCACGCTGTTCGCCAACCTGGAACAACACGCGCCGCCGCTGGTGCTGCTCAGCCAGTACCTGCCCGAACAGTTCCGCGCGGTGCGCGAGGGCACGCTGGCCAATACCCCGGGCGCACTGGTGCGGCACCGCATCGGCCAGTGCCTGGACGAATACGCGCGCGCCTGTTCGGCCAATACCGCCGGCATGCGCAAGCACAGCGAAAGTTCCGCCCACCCGAACCTTGCGAACGGCTAAGCTCGGCCTTTCCCGGAGAAAGCACGAGATGGCCATGCGCAACACCCGTTCCCGCCGGCAGCAGATCCTGCAGCAGCTGATCGAGCACGGCTCGGTGCAGGTCGCCGAACTGGTCGGGCGTTATGGCGTGTCGGCGGTGACCATCCGCACCGACCTGGGCCATTTCGAGGAACAGGGCCTGGCCACGCGCACCCATGGCGGCGCCACCCTGGTGCGCACACCGCCGCAGGAACAGGACATCCACGAGAAGGATGCGCTGAACCTGCCGCTGAAGGAGTCCATCGGCGCGCGCGCCGCCCAGCTGGTGCAGCCCGGCGACAACATCATCATCGACTCCGGCTCGACCACGATGACCCTGGCGCGCCACCTGCGCGGGCACCGCGACGTGACGGTGATGACCAATGGCCTGAACATCGCCTGGGAACTGGCCAACGCGCCAGGCATGAACGTGCTGCTCACCGGCGGCCAACTGCGCAAGCAGTCGCTGTCGCTGCAGGGCAGCCAGGCCGAGGCCAGCCTCAACCCGTACAGCTTCGACACCCTGTTCCTGGGCGTGGACGGCCTGGACCTGCAGTTCGGCCTGACCACCCACGACGAGGCCGAAGCGCGCCTCAACCACCGCATGGTCGAACGCGCGCGGCGCATCGTGGTGCTGACCGACGCCTCAAAATTCGGCCGGGTCAGCCTGCACCGCATCGCCTACCTGGACCAGATCCACGCCGTGATAACCGACGCCGGCATCGACGAAGCGACCCGCGAAGGGCTGCAGCGCCGCGGCATCGACGTGCTCGTCGCCGAACCGGCGCCGTAACGGCAGCGTGGCGTTGCCGCCCGGTAGCGCCGGGGAGCGCCCGGCTGGGCTTGCCCCGGTAATGCCCCCAGCGGGGCGTTGCCCCGCTCTACAGGGAGACAGGACACGGCCGCTCTGTGGCGCCGGGCAACGCCCGGCGGGGCTTGCCCCGGTAATGCCCCCAGCGGGGCGTTGCCCCGCTCTACAGGGAGACAGGACACGGCCGCCCTGTAGCGCCGGGCAGCGCCCGGCGAGGCTTGCCCCGGTAATGCCCCCAGCGGGGCGTTGCCCCCGCTCTACAGGGAGACAGGACACGGCCGCCCTGTAGCGCCGGGCAACGCCCGGCGGGGCTTGCCCGGTAATGCCCCCAGCGGGGCGTTGCCCCGCTCTACAGGAAGACAGGACGCGGCCGCCCTGTAGCGCCGGGCAACGCCCGGCGAGGCTTGCCCGGTAATGCCCCCAGCGGGGCGTTGCCCCGCTCTACAGGAAGACAGGACGCGGCCGCCCGGTAGCGCGCCGCCATAAACGCAAACGG
>NZ_JASCOS010000143.1:0-7935 GCF_029959705.1 Stenotrophomonas sp. PS02297
GATCGGCCTGGAGGCGGCCACGGTGCCGGCCGGGTCGGTGGACGATGCGCCGCGCACCGTGGCCCGCGCCACCGTGGCCGGTACCGCCATCGCCGGAATCGCCACCGTGCTGGCCTGCACCACCGTGCTGGGCCTGCTGCCGGCCGACGTGCTGGCACGCTCCAGCGCGCCGATGGCCGACGCCGCGGCCGCGTTGTGGGGGCCGGCGGCCGGCGTACTGCTGGCGGTGGTGATGGCGGTGTCCTGCGTGGGCGCGCTCAACGGCTGGACCCTGCTCTCGGCGCAGCTGCCGATGGCCGCCGCGCGCGACGGTGTGCTGCCGCGCGCCTTCGCCCGCGAGAACGGCCGCGGCGCCCCGGTCTTCGGCGTCATCGTCAGTTGCCTGCTGGCCACCGTGCTGGTGATCTGCAACTACAACCGCTCGCTCGTGGACCTGTTCAAGTTCTCGGTGCTGCTGTCCACCGCGGCCACCCTGCTGCCCTACCTCGCCGGCGCCGCCGCATGGCTGTGGCGCGGCAACGGCGGTGCCTCGCGGCTGGCCGCCGCCGGCGCGCTGGCCTTCAGCCTGTATGCGCTGGGCGGCATCGGCGCCGAGGCCCTGCTGTGGGGCGCGGGCCTGATCGTGGCCGGGCTGCCGATCTATTTCTGGTTGCGGCGCTGATCCCGGCCGGTCGGCGCTGCGGGAAAGAGCCGCGCATGCCTGCCATCGGCCATGCTCCCGAAGCCCATGCGCCGGACGATGAACCCCTCCCGGTGGCGCATCTGATGGAACACGGCGGCCGCGGCATGCAGGCCGACCAGCGCTGACAGCAGCCAGGCCGCGTACACATGCACGTACCAGGCGACCGCCCGCCCCGTTTCGTCGGCGGGCGGGACGAACAGCGCGGGAACCTCCACGCCCGCGAACAGCACCCGGTCCGCGCCCATCCATACCCAGATCACATGGCCGCTGACCGGCAATACCAGTACCAGGACGTAGAGCAGTCCATGCGCCCACGTGCGGGCCCGACGGCGCCACGGCGATCCATCATCGTGGCCGGGTATCGGCAGCCACAGACGCAGGCCCAGGCGCAGCAGCATCAGGCACAGGATCAGCACGCCCAGCCGGAAATGGACCGGCAGCAGCGCATCGGAGAGCGCCCGCGGGGTCCCGTGTTCGGCCGCGAACCCGAGCGCAAGCTGCGATACCAGCAGCAGCGCCAGCAGCCAGTGCAGCACCCGCAGGACCAGGGGATACCGCTCCACGGCCTGGCCGCTCATGGAGCGCAGCCCGGGTAACCGGGAATGCCGCGGCCCAGCACGATGTCGCGGGTCGCCTCCCAGCCATCCGCGATCCGCACGGGCGTCACGATGCCCGGACCGCCGCGGCCCTGCGCGGCCCTGCGCGCGACCGCAGGGGTCAGGTACGGGTCGTCGCGGAACAGCACGTCGTCGATGTAGTACAGCGCGCAGCCGCGCTCGATCACGTACAGATGGATGTGCTGGGGCATGCGCGTTCCGGGGTAGCTGCCGGGGCGGATGGTGGAGAACGCATACCGTCCGCCGGCATCGGTGGCGACCCACGCACGCAGCCGCCCGTGCCGCCGGGCTCCCGGGTCCTGGTCCGTCCTTTCGCCCGGGTAGACGCCCTGCTGGTTGGTCTGGTGCGCGTAGACGATGACGCCCGGGCGCGGCCGTCCCTGCGCATCGGTCACCTGCCCGGCCAGGTGCAGGCGCTGTCCGGGTTCATCGGCAGGCGCCAGCCGGGCGCTGGCCGCCAGCGCCTCCGGCATGCCGATCAGCGGCACCTCGCAGTCCTCGCAGGGCAGCCCGACGACGGGGGTCGTAACGGCGTCGGCCCGCGAACAGGCGGCCAGCAGCACAAGCAGGGACGCGGCGCGGACAGTGCTGGCAACCAGGCACGGAAATGATGGCGGGGAGTGAGGCATGCGGGTTCTCCAGACGGATTCATCGATGAAGAGCACCCTCCGCGGCGCGGCGTTAACCGTCCCCACGTGTTAACACTCCGCTCCCGAGCCCCCTCTTTGCCTGTGTCTCCCAGACCCTCCCGGACATGAAGGCCGCGCCACTTCCCCTGGACATCGCCCGGCAGGTGCAGGACGCCCGCCGCGGATCGCAGGCCGCCTTCGCCTGGCTTTACCGCACCTTCGCCCCGCTGGTGCATGCCATCCACCTGGGCATGACGGCACGGGCGCGGGCGGAGGAACTGACCCAGGAGACCTTCGTCATCGCTTTCGGCAAGCTCGAGCAACTGCGCGAGCCGGCGCGCTTCGGCCCGTGGATCGCGATGATCGCGCGCCGGAACCGCCCCGCTGCCACCATCGACGAACGGGAACTGGCCGATGCGGACGAGCCCGCCTGGACGGGCACGGGCCCCGATGCGATGGCGCAGGCAAGCCAGGCGCTGCGCGCCATCCGCGAGCTGCCCGAGGCCTACCGCGAGACCCTGATCCTGCGCCTGGTCGAAGGCCTCAGCGGCCCGGAGATCGCCAGCCTCACCGGACTGACGCCGCAGTCGGTCCGGGTGAATCTTCACCGCGGCATGCACCAGCTGCGCGACGCGCTGGGCATCGCCAGCCAGCAGGAGACGAACGATGGGTGAGAAACCCGACCCGCTGTGGGACCCGGACGTGCCCGGCGATGACGCGCTGCAGCGCCTCACCTCGCTGCTGGGCGTTTACCGCCACGCGCATGGCCCGGTGCCCACCGCAGCGGAAGTCCGGCGGCCAGGCGCGGCGAGCGTGCGCAGACGCTTCATTCCCCTAGCGGCGGCCGTGGCCCTGGCCGCCTGCCTGGCCGGCTTCGCCGCCTGGGTGCCGTGGCGCCTGCAGTGGAGCGAGAACCGGCAGTGGGCCGTCGAGACACGCGCCCACGCGGTTCCCGCGGCGCTGGGCGTCGGGCAGACACTGGCTACCGCCGCCACGCAGTCGGCCACGATCCGGGTGGCGCGTATCGGCCGGGTGGAGGTGATGCCGCTGACACGGATCCGGCTCACGGACACCCGAACCGGGCACCACCGCATCGAGCTGCTGGAAGGCCGCATCCGCGCGCGGATCTGGGCACCGCCGGGCCAATTCGGCATTGCCACTGGCACCGGCGAAACCGTCGATCTGGGCTGCGCGTTCGAGATGGATCGCAACCGCGACGGCGGAGGCCGGATCCACGTCACCAGCGGCTGGATCATGCACAGCGTGGACGGCCAGGAGACCCTGGTGCCGGCCGGTTCGTATCTCGATTTCACCCGCGAACGCAGCGGCATCCCGTTGGCAGTGAATGCCGCCGCAGGGTTCCGGACCGCCGTCGGCCAGTTCGACCGGGCGATGTCGGCAGGGCAACGTCCGGCCGATACCGAGGCGCTCATCGCCCGCACCGCCACGGCCGCGGATCGCTTCACCCTGCTCACCCTGCTCACCCGCTATCCGGCGCTGGCCTCCGGACCGCTCTACCCCAGGCTCACCGCGATGTTCGACGGGGCGCCTCCGCCGGGGCACCGCGACGACTGGCTGCACGGCAGCGTGCAGGCGATGAACCTGTGGTGGGAGCAGATTCCGCGTCCGCCCAAGGCCTGGTGGCTGAACTGGCGCGATGCACTGGATTGAATGGCGGCGATTCCATGGCCGGGCGAAGTGCGCATACGATGCGTTCCGTTCCGTCCTGCCTGTTCCCATGCCTTCTGCCGCCACCGCCACAACCCGCCTCGCCCGGCACTCGCGCGCCATCGCCCTTGCCTGCGCCCTGGTCTGCGCCATCTGGCCGGCACTGGCACAGACGCCGGACACCCCGCCCTGGGAACCGACCACGCCTGTACTGGAAGGCGCGCAGCTGGCGCTGCTCGACGCGGCGCTGGCGCGGCTGCCGCCGCAGCGGCCGGGCGTGACCGACCTGTATGTGCTG
Source organism: Stenotrophomonas sp. PS02297 (assembly GCF_029959705.1). Lineage (NCBI taxonomy): Bacteria > Pseudomonadati > Pseudomonadota > Gammaproteobacteria > Lysobacterales > Lysobacteraceae > Stenotrophomonas > Stenotrophomonas sp. PS02297. Next base: position 3,895 of record NZ_JASCOS010000143.1, read on the forward strand.
GGCGTGGCCGGCGATGCCGACGAGGAGGTGTTCCGCAACGAGGTCGCGTACCTGCGGCAATTGTCGGCGCAGCGCTGGGATGCGGCCGGGCGCATGCTGGCGCTGGCCAACCAGCCCGATACGCTGGCCAGCGAGGGGGCGCTGCCACTGGCCACCTACGACAGCCTCGGCTACGCGCTGGATGCGCTGGGGCGGACGCTGGATCCGCGCGAGGACGTGCTGTTCCTGTACCTGGGCAGCCATGGCGTGGACGACAGCAGCGTCTACCTGCATACCGGCCCGGACGAGGAGGACTACCTTGCGCCGGAGGACCTGGCCCAGCTGCTGGACGAAGCCGGGATCGGCAACGCGGTGATCGTGGTGTCGGCCTGCTATTCGGGGGGATTCGTGCCGGCGTTGAAAGCCGCCAACCGCATGATCATCACCGCCGCACGCAAGGACCGCCCGTCCTTCGGCTGCGGCAATACCGACAGCGCCACCTGGTTCGGCCGTGCGTTCCTGGTCGAGGCGCTGAACGCCACCAACGATTTTGCCGCCGCTTTCGGCCTGGCCCGCGATACCGTGCGCCGCCGCGAGAAGGAGGAAGGCGAACTACCGTCGCAGCCGCAGTTTTTCGCCGGCAAGGCGATCACGACGGTGCTGGCACGCTGGCGTGCCGGGTTGCCGCCGAGCGCGCCGGTGCCCTATCCCTTCGTGCACTCGCCGCCGGCGGGCAACAGCAACCGCAAGTCCCCATAGGAGCGCACCTTGGTGCACGCTGGGGCCTGCATGCAGGCCCCTCCGCACCGGCCCGCCCATTCAAGACGGGAAGGCCTTATCGCGCACTGAAGCGCGTTCCCGCCGGCGGATATCAGGGTTGCGCGTCCTGCAGCCGGTAGGTGGTGTGGCTGCGGTACTCCCTGCCGTTGAGCGTGGTGCGCACCTCGACCGTGTGCTCGCCCACCTCCAGCCGGGTCGGCAACGCCGCGCGCCACAGGTGCGAGGACGGCGTGGCCTCGGGCGAGCGGTCGTAGCCGCGCAGGCGCGCGGCCTGGTCGTCGGCCACGTTCTCGGCCAGCAGGCGTGGATCGGGCTGCTCGACCCGCTTCATCGGCTGCCATTCGCCGTCATCGACACGGAATTCCACCGGCAGGCCGTCATGGCCCATGAACACGTTGGCGTACACGCCCCAGGCCGGATACGCGCCATGGCGCAGCACCTTCGGCGCATGCAGGGCGATCTGCTCGTCCTCGGCCGCGCGGGCGACGCGGTATTCCACGCTGTAGCTCCCCTGCGGCCGCACGTTGAGCAGGCCATAGCCGTTGGGCGTGCCGTCGGACATGGTGGTGTCGGGAATGCCCTGCGCGTCCTTCACCCCGGACCAGAACGCGCCGCAGGCCGCGCCGACGTTGTATTCGTGCAGCGGCCGCGCGCCCTTCCAGCCCTGCGCCGCGCTCCAGAACACCTGGTTCTGGTTGTGGGTATGGCCGCTCAGGACCAGCGGGTGCGGCACCTTTTCCAGCAGCGCGAACAGGCGCGCGCGGTCCCCGGCGCGGAACACATGGTCGAACAGCGGGATATGGATGCCCAGCACCACCAGCCGGTCCTTCGGCACCGTCGGCAGGTAGCGTTCGAGGAAGGCGAACTGGTCCTCGCGCAGGCCGCCGACATAGGCCGGCTTCTGCCCGGGCTGGGCGACGACGTCATCCAGCCCGATGAACACCATCGACGGTTCTTCCCAGGCATAGGTGTCCGGGCCGAGCTGCCGGTGGAAGCTGTCCAGCGACTGCGCATCGCTGTGCGCGCCGATGTCCATGTCGTGGTTGCCCGGTACGTGCAGCCACGGCACGCCGAGCGAGGTCACCGCCTTGACCAGCAGCGGATACAACGACGGATCGTCGTTGGTGATGTCGCCCAGGGTCATGCCCAGGCGCGCGCCGTGCCGGCCGCGCAGCGGTGCGACGATGTCGCGCTCGAAATAGCTCACGTCCAGCGGGCTGGCGGTCTGGCTGTCGGCCATCACCAGCGCCTGGAAGCTGTCCGGCGCGTCGGCCTGCGGCACTAGCGCGAACGGCCGGCATTGCCCGCCGCCCGCCTCGCCGGCGCGCGGGCGCCAGATGTCCGGCAGGCCGTCGGCACGCGCGGCCGCGCGGTATCGGGCGGGCTTGATGACGAACACCGTGGGCTGCGCCGAATCCGGCAGGCGATAGCGGCCATCGCGGTCGGTGACGGCGATGTGCTCGCCATCGGAAACGCGGATGCCGGCCAGCGGCTTCTCGTCCGCATCGCGCACGCCGTTGCCGTTGGCATCGGCGAACACCAGGCCGTCCGTGCAGGAAGCGGCCGTGGCGAACGGCATGCAGGCCAGCAGCAGGCCGGCAAGCAGGAAATGGCGCATGGAAGCCTCGTCGGGCGAACGGACAGGCGGCCATTATCGCGCCGCCATGCGACATGCGCATGGCGATGGGTTTGCCGTGGACGGCGGATCGCAGCAGCGCCGTGGGGGGGCGCCCCTGTTCAGCCCGCCGCCTTCTCCGCGGCCCTGGCATGCCGCTGCTCCAGCACCGCCACCGCGTCGTCCAGCGACAGCCCGCGCGCACGCAGCAGCACGATCAGGTGGAACAGCAGGTCGGCCGATTCGCCCAGCAGTTCGTCGTCACGCTGGACCACACCGGCCAGCGCCGTCTCCACGCCCTCCTCGCCCACCTTCTGCGCGATGTGGCGCGTGCCCTTCTCGAACAGTTTCGTGGTGTAGCTGTTGAGCGGGCGGTCGTGCTCGCGCTGCCGGACCAGCGCGTCCAGCGCGCCCAGAAACTGCCCCGGCGCGTCGCCGAAACAGCTGGTGCTGCCGGTGTGGCAGGTGGGCCCATGCGGGCGCGCGGTGACCAGCAGCGTATCGGCGTCGCAGTCGGCACGGACCGCCACCAGTTCCAGGTGGTTGCCCGAGGTCTCGCCCTTGGTCCACAGGCGTTGCCGGCTGCGGCTGAAGAAGGTGACCTTGCCGCCCTGCAGCGTCCTGTCCAGCGCGGCGCGGTCCATGTAGCCGAGCATCAGCACCCGCAGCGTGGCCGCGTCCTGCACGACGACCGGCATCAGCCCGCCGACCTTGTCCCAGTCCAGTGCGGCCGGGTCGAAGGGGGTTTCAGTAGACATCGCGTACCTCTATCTGTTGTCCGCGCAGGAAGCGCTTCAATTCCGCAATGGCGATCACGCCGGAGTGGAACACACTGGCCGCCAGCGCGCCGTCGACGTCGGCCTGCTCGAACACGTCGGTGAAATGCCGTGGCTCGCCGGCGCCGCCGGACGCGATCAGCGGCACGCTGCACAGGGCGCGGGCCTGGCGCAGCTGGGCGATGTCGTAGCCGCTGCGCACGCCGTCGCTGTCCATGCAGTTGAGCACGATCTCGCCGGCGCCGCGCTGCTGCGCCTCGCGCAGCCAGTCCAGCGTCAACCGCGCCTCGGCGCGGGTCCTGGCCGGGTCGCCGGTGTAGGAGCGCACCCGCCATTGTCCGTCCGGCTCGCGGATGGAATCGATGCCGACCACCACGCACTGCTGGCCGAACGCCTCGGCCAGCTCGCCGATCAGCGCCGGCCGCTCCAGCGCCGGGGTGTTGATCGAGATCTTGTCGGCGCCGGCGTTGAGGATGCCGCGCGCGGTGTCCACGTCGCGTATGCCGCCGGCCACGCAGAACGGGATGTCGATCAGGCGCGCGACGCGCTCGATCCAGGCGCGGTCCACCGAGCGCCCTTCCGGGCTGGCGGAGATGTCGTAGAACACCAGTTCGTCGGCGCCGTCGTCGCGGTAGCGCAGCGCCAGTTCGGCGATGTCGCCCATGTCGACGTGGTCGCGGAAGCGCACGCCCTTGACCACGCGGCCGTCGCGCACGTCCAGGCAGGGAATGATGCGGCGGCTCAGCATGCCAGCGCCTCCTCCAGCCGCAGCCGGCCTTCGAGCAGCGCCTTGCCCAGCACCGCGCCGGCGCAGCCGGCCGCGCGCGCCGCGGCCACGTCGGCCACGTCGCGCACGCCGCCGGAGGCCTGCACCGCCACGCCGGGCAGCCG
>NZ_JASCOS010000144.1:0-7845 GCF_029959705.1 Stenotrophomonas sp. PS02297
GGTGCTGGCGCTCGCCGCCGCTCCCGGCGCGGCCGCGCCGGTACCGCAGCGCGCCGCGGCTTCCGCACCGATGGCCGGCGCACTGCCGGCGCCCGCGCCGGTGCGCGGCGTGATCGATGAACTGCGCGAACTGCGCGCCGACAGCAGCAGCGCGCTGGCGGCCGGCGCCGCTTACCGCAGCCGCGACGGCGAGGCCGGGCTGGGGCAGCTGGCCGACCTGCAGGTGCCGCTGGAAGCCCGCTTCGCCGTCGGCGACGGCAAGCTCCAGGTTTCGCTGACGCCGACCGTGCTGGATGCCGGCCGCGCCGACGCCGCCTACGCCTCCAGCAGCCGTTTCGGCGCGGGTCCGCAACTGGCCCTGTCCGGCGCGCTCGCCGCCGACCGCGCCCCGGTCGACGACCTGGTCGGATCGTCGCTGTACCAGACGCTGCTGACCAACGGCGCCACCACCGCGACCCGCAACCTCATCTACGAACGCGCGCTGGACAACGGCCGCTACCAGGAGCTGTTCAACCAGACCGACGCCACGCTCACCGCGGCCGAGCGACGCCAGGCCACGCTGGAACTGCTGTATGCCGATCCGCTGCCGGACTACATGCTCGGCCGCGACCTGGGCAACACGCCGATCGCCGACATCGCCCGGCAGGTCCTCGGCAACAGCGCCCTGCTGCGTGGACTCAGCGCGGCCGAACAGGCGCAGTTGAAGGCCCTGGCCGGCGGCAGCAGCGCTTCGCAGACCCCGCTGGCTTTCCAGGACACGCTGTACGCGATGGTGGCCAATGCCGCCGGCGCGCGCCGCCTGGGATCGCAGGACGCCAGCGGCGCCGGCGTGTCGGTCGGGTTCCAGCAGGGCGGTTTCAGCGCCGATGTCGGCACCACGCCGCTGGGCTTCCGCGAATCCAACATCGTCGGCGGGCTCGGCTACCGCGGCCAGGTCGGCGACACCCTGACCTGGTCGGGCGAAGCCTCGCGGCGCGCGGTCACCGACAGCCTGCTGTCCTTCGCCGGGGTGAGCGATCCGCGCAACGGCCTGCAATGGGGTGGCGTCACCGCGACCGGCGCACGCATGGCGGCGACGCTCGACAACGGCCTGCTCGGCGGTTACGCCAGCCTCGGCTGGCATCGCCTGCAGGGCACCCACGTGGCCGACAACGACCGCCAGGAACTGGGCGCCGGGGTCTACGTGCATGCGCTGGAAACGGCGAACCAGTCGCTGACCGCCGGCCTGAACCTGACCGCGATGCAGTACGACCGCAACCTCAGCGGCTTCACCTATGGCCACGGCGGCTACTTCAGTCCGCAGCGCTACGTGGACGTGAGCGTGCCGCTGCACTGGAACGGACGCGACGCCGCGCAGCGCCTGGCCTGGCAGATCGATGCCAGCGTCGGCGTGCAGAACTTCAAGGAAGACCCGGCGGACTACTTCCCGCTGGATCCGGCGATGCAGCAGGAGGCCTATGAAGCGGCATCGCTGGCGGCGCTGCTGGGCCTGACCCCGCGCTATGTCGCGCCGGTCTACGACGGCCAGACCAAGACCGGGGTGTCCTACAACCTGAGCGCGGCGGCCGAATGGCAGCTGTCCTCGCAGTTGTTCCTGGGCGGGCGCATGGAGTTCAACAATGCCCGCGACTACCGTCAGTTCGGCACCAATCTCTACCTGCGTTTCCTGCTCGACCGCCTTGGCTCGGGCCTGGGCAAGCAGCCGCGGCCGCTGCGCTCGCCCTACGCCGGCGACGAATAAGCGGCCATGGACGCGTCCGGCCCAGGCCGGGCGCGTCCGTCGGCGCAGCCGCCGCCGCGGCGCGCGGGCCGGACGTGGCGCTGCCTGCACGCGGTGCGCAGGGGAGGGCAGCGCATAATGCGCTCATGATCATCCCGTCCCTGCTTGATACCGACCTCTACAAATTCACCATGATGCAGGCGGTGCTGCACCAGCACCCCGGGGCGATCGTGCAGTACCGCTTCAAGTGCCGCACGCCCGGCATCGACCTGGCCCGCCATCTGGACCAGATCAGCGCCGAGATCGACCACCTGTGCAGCCTGCGCTTCGCCGCGGACGAACTGGACTACATGCGCCGGCTGCGCTTCGTGAAGCCGGACTTCGCCGATTTCCTCGGCCTGTTCCACCTGGACCGCAAGTACATCGACCTGCGCGCTTCGACGAGCGTGCCCGGCGAGATCGAGCTGGACATCACCGGCCCGTGGCTGCACACCATCATGTTCGAGGTGCCGCTGCTGGCGATCATCAACGAGGTATGGTTCCGCAACACCAGCACCCCGGACTTCGCCGAGGGCGAGCGCCGCCTGCGCGCCAAGACCGCGCTGCTGCGCGACACGCCGGGCTTCGGCAACTGCCGCATCGCCGACTACGGCACCCGCCGCCGTTACTCGCACGACTGGCACGCGCACATGCTGCCGCTGCTGCGCGACGCGCTCGGCGCCCAGTACGTGGGCACCAGCAACGTGCACTTCGCGCGCCTGTACGGGATGACCCCGCACGGCACGATGGCGCACGAATACCTGCAGGCTTTCCAGGCGCTGGGGCCGCGCCTGCGCGATTCGCAGGTGGCCGCACTCGAATCCTGGGCGCGCGAGTACCGCGGCGACCTCGGCATCGCGCTGTCCGACGTGGTCGGGCTGGACGCCTTCCTGCGCGATTTCGACATGTATTTCTGCAAGCTGTTCGACGGCGTGCGCCACGATTCCGGCGATCCGTTCGCCTGGGGCGACCGCATGCTGGCGCACTTCAAGGCCAACCGCGCCGATCCTTCGAGCAAGATCCTGGTGTTCAGCGACGGCCTGAACATCGAGAAGGTGATGCGCCTGTACGACTATTTCCGCGACCGCTGCCAGGTCGCCTTCGGCGTGGGCACGCACCTGACCAACGATCTGGGACCGACCCCGCTGAACATCGTGATCAAGATGGTGCGCTGCAATGGTCAACCGGTGGCCAAGCTGAGTGATTCGCCGGGCAAGAGCATGTGCGACGACCCGGGATACCTGGCCTATCTGCGGCAGGTATTCGGGCTGCCGCCGGCGCCCTGAACCGGGGCGGCTATGGCCATCCATTCATTCACAAAAATGAATGGGCCGTTCTACACACGCTGTGGAAGCGTTCTGTGTCACTGTCGTGGTGAGCAAGTGACATTGAGATGACGGGCAAGTCAAGTTTATAACTGTGATGCCCGTCATGGATCCGCGTGTGGGGTGAGGGACGGAGAGCGGTAGCGCACCGGCTGCGCACGCTGACAGGGACATAGCCTTGAAGACGATTTCACTTGCCATAGACGGCTTGCCGTACGAACTCACCCGCCTGCGTACGGGCGGGGTGTACTGGATCGCCTGCGCAGATGCCGCCCATGCCGACCTGTTCGCCGCCGGTGTCCTCGCCGGATCGGCCGAACTGCCGCTGGCCGTCGTGGGCGCGCTTGGCCGCTCGCCGGCGCCGATGGTCGCGCCGCTTGCGGCCGAGCAGGGCCCGGCGCGCATCCGCCTGTACGAAGCGACGGTCGCCGACCTGCCATCGGCGGTCCGCGCGCTGCCCATCGACCTGGCGCGCTGCGCCGCCGCGCGCGGCACCTTGTGCGTGGTGCAGGTGCCGGCCGCCGCGCTGGAAAACCTGGAAGGCGCCCACCTTGCGCGCTGGTGCGGGCAACTGCACGACTGGGCCGCCGCCGGCGGCCACTGCGTGCTGCTGCTGTGCCATGGCGAGGTGGCGACGCTGGCGCCGCGCCTGCTGCCGCTCAACCGGCTGTGCGCCGGCGTCGCCCAGTTGTATCCGCATCGCGGCGCCCTGCAGTACCTGGTGCATTACTGGAGCAACGCCGAAGGCGTGTTCGCGCATCGCGATTTCGAATCGGAATGGCGCGGCTTCCACCTCCACGTGATGGCCGACGGCGATGGCCTGATGGCCGCGGTGCTGGCGCAGGAAGGCGGCGACCGCTTCCTCTACCTCGCCCAGGCCCAAGCGCTGGAAGGGGCGCCGCCGTTCTCGCCGGCCTGGCGCCTGTTCGACAACTGGTCGGCGCTGATGGCCGGCGCGCTGCAGGCGCAGGCGGCCACGGTGGTGCTGTCGATCGACGAGAATGCCGATGTCGACGCGCTGACCCGCATCGTCTTCCATCTGCGCAGCGAGCGCGGCAACGGCCTGAAACTGGTGGTGCGCGAGATGCAGCCCTGCCTGCGCTATGCCGACGAGCGCCTGCTGCTGGAATCCGGCGCCAGCCTGGTGGCGCCGTCCAGCCTGCCGCTGGCGCGCTTCCTGACCCTGCTGGAAACGATCCAGGGCCAGGTCTGGCAGGGACGCCTGCCGCAGGATCCGGAACGCCTGATCCGCCTGCACCGGCCGCCGGACGTCGGCGGCATCGTCACCCCGGTGCAGTTCAGGCAACTGGCCGGCGAACTGCTCGACCAGGGCGAGGGCGTGGTGGAAAGCGCGGTGCTCGTCCTGCAGCCGGTGGCCGGGGTGAGTCCGGTGCAGGCGCTGCAGCAGCTGCAGATGCGCCGCCGCGGCGATTTCGCCTGCATGCACGCCGGCCAGGTCTGGCTGTTCCTGTTCGCCTGCCGCAGCGATGGCATCGAGCGTGCGCTGGGCAACCTGTTCCGTCTGCCCTGGCGGGAATTATTTGACGGCTATCAGCGTCTGGTCGGGCACGACGTGGCCGCGATGGGCGCGTCCGAGGGCGGCGTCGCGCCGCCGCAGCCGCGGCAGGTGCCGGTGATGGCGCCCGTCGCGCAGGCGCCATCGTGGACGGCGCCGCGACCGATCCGCCTGGGGGGCGAACGATGAACGACCAGCAGGTATGGAGCCTGGTGGCTGCATGTGCGGTAGTGATGATTCCGTTGGGCGTGATGCTGGGGGCGATGCTACGGGCGCTGCGCGCGCGGCTGCGGCGCAGCCTGCCGCCACGCTACCTCCGGCGGGTGGGCGAACGCCGCCGCCAGGCCGCTCCGCGGAGGCAGGCATGAGCGACGCTGCCACCGCTCCCGCAGCGGCTTCCACGCCCTGGGCATGGCCCGACCTGCGCGGCTGGAACCTGTATTTCCTTTCCAAGGTGATCCTCGCCTGGATGGGCGCCCTCGACCTGCACATCCTGCCCAACCTGCTGCTGCTCGCGGTCCTGCTGGTGCCGCTGCCGTGGCGCCGCGCGCGCATCGCGCGCACCGTGGTCGCGATCCCGGTGGCGGTGGCGCTGTATTACCAGGACACCTGGTGGCCGCCGTTCGAGCGCCTGCTGGCGCAGCCGGGTGTGCTGGATTTCTCGGCCTCGTACTGGATGGAGCTGCTGGGGCGCTTCATCAACTGGCAGATGGTCGCGCTGCTGGCGCTGCTGGTCTTCGGCTACCTGCTGCTCAAGCCGTGGCTGCGGGTCACCACGCTCAGCGTGCTGGGGATGCTGGGCATGGCGGCGATGGCGCTGCCGCTTCCGGCCGGCCTGCAGTCTGCCGGGAGGGGCGATGCGACGACGGCGCAGGGCGGCGCGGGAGGCGGCGCGGCGGCGCGCGGTGGCCCGGCCGGCAACGACACGCTCAACGCCTACCTGGCCGGCTTCTACCAGCAGCAGGCCGGGCTGAAGACCGCGTTTCCCCCGGCCCAGGGCGGCGCGCCCTTCGACCTGATCGTCCTCAACATCTGCTCGCTGGCCTGGAGCGACCTGGATGACGTGGGCCTGCGCCACAACCCGTTGTTCGACGGGATGGACATGGTGTTCGACGATTTCAATTCGGCCACCTCCTACAGCGGGCCGGCGGCCATCCGCCTGCTGCGCGCCAGTTGCGGCCAGACCTCGCATACCGCGCTGTTCGATCCGGTGCCGGCACAGTGCCAGCTGTTCGCCAACCTGCAGGCGCTGGGGTTCCAGAACGAGCTGGCGATGAATCACGACGGCCACTTCGACGATTTCATCGGCGACCTCACCCGGTACGGCGGCCTGGCCGCCACGCCGCTGCCGATCGAGAACTATCCGCGCGCGCTGATCGCCTTCGACAAGTCGCCGCTGCGTCGCGACGCGGACGTGTTGACCGGGTGGCTGAAGCGCCGGCAGGCCGAATCCACCGGGCAGGTGGCGCTGTTCTACAACACGATCTCGCTGCATGACGGCAACCGCATCGTCGGCGCCGACGGGCGCGCGATGGCCAGCGACTACAAGGCGCGCGCGCAGATGGTGCTGGGCGACCTGCAGGGCTTCATCGACGCGCTGGAGAAGAACGGGCGCCGCGCCATGGTAGTGGTGGTGCCCGAGCACGGCGCGGCCCTGCACGGCGACCGCATGCAGATCCCGGGCATGCGCGAGATTCCCAGCCCTTCCATCACCCATGTCCCGGCGGGCGTGAAGCTGATCGGCATGGGCATTCCGGCCGCCGGCGGTCCGCGCCACGTGACCGCGCCGAGCAGCTACCTGGCGCTCTCGGAACTGGTGGCGCGGGTCTATGCGCTCAACGCCCAGACCCCGGCCGACGGCCGCGACTGGGACGGCCTGCTGCAGAACCTGCCGGTGACGCCGTCGGTGTCGGAGAACGAGGGGGCCAAGGTGATCGACTACGAGGGCAAGCCGTGGTTGCAGCTCAAGGGCAGCCAGAGCTGGACGCCCTACCCGGAGGACAAGCCATGAAGGCGCACGAACCGGACGCAGGACTGACCTCGGAACAGGACGACATCGACGTCCTGCGCGGACATCTGGGGATGCCGGCGCTGCCCTACCTGGACTTCTCCGCGCAGCGCGCGCGGGCGCAGGCGCTCGCGCGCTGGCCGCTGTTCGCCGAGCTGGCCGCGGAGCCGCGCCGATGAGCATGACGCTGTCCCTGCAGGGCGTGCGCGGTGGCGTCGGGGTGACGACGATGACCGCCGCGCTCGGCCACGCCCTGCACGCGCAGGGCGAGCGGGTGCTGCTGGTCGAGTGCAATCCGGACCACCTGCTCGGCCTGCACCTGGGGCTGCCGGCTGCCGAGACGCGCGGCTGGGCGCGCGCGTGGCTGGAGGGGGGCGACTGGCGCGAGGCGGCGTTCGGCGCGACGCCCGGGCTGGCGCTGCTGCCCTACGGGCTGGCCAGCGATGCCGACGTGGCCGCGGTCGAGGACCGGCTGCGGCAGTCGCCGCGGTTCTGGAGCGAGCGCCTGCCGGTGCTGGCGGCGCAGTTCGACTGGATCCTGTTCGACCTGCCGCAGCGGCTCGACGCGCATGTCGCCGCGGTCAACCAGCATGCCGCCTGCGCCCTGCCGCTGCGGATGGCGACAGTGGACCCGGGCTGCCACGTGCTGCTGCAGCGGCACGTGGACGACGCGCGGCGGGTGCTGTGCAACCGCTACGACCCGGCCATGGACGTGCAGCGCGACCTGATGCAGCTGTGGATCGACGGTGGGCCGTCGCTGGTGCCGCAACCGCTTCACGAGGATGCCGCCGTGTCTGCCGCGCTGGCGCGCAAGCTGCCGCTGGGCGTCGATGCCGACGGCTCGCAGGCCGCCGCCGACATCGTCAGCCTCGCGGTGTGGTGCCTGGCCGAGCGCGCGCGCCAGGGGCGGGCACGATGAGCCTGTGCTACCTGCGCTGGCCGCAACTGCGCGAAACGGCGCGGGCACCGCTGCTCACGCTGTGGCTGTTGTGGCTGCTGCAGGCGCTGGGCTGGGGGTTGCTGCGGCTCGAAGGGCCCGCCTGGCAGGCGCTGGCGCCACGCCTGCCCGATGCCTTCCCGCAATTGCAGCCGTACCGTCGCTGGCGGTTCGGCGATCCGCTGCGGATGCTGATCCAGGCCGGATGGCTGCTGCTGGTCCGCATCACGCCGCGCACCTCCCGCCGCCGCCACCGGCTGGCGGGCGCCCCGCGCCCCCCAGTCGCCGGGGGGCGCGGCG
>NZ_JASCOS010000145.1:0-7792 GCF_029959705.1 Stenotrophomonas sp. PS02297
CACGCATGCGTACATGCCCGGTGGTGCCTGCATCGCGCCGGCGCGCGCCACCTGCAGTGGCGCGCGGACGGCCGCGCGTGCGGCTTCAGCGCGGGCCACGACCGCCCCGGTTGCCGCCGGCGGCGCGTTTCTGGCTGGCGGCCTTCAGCTGCTCCTCGGTCGGCGCCGGCGGCGCCTGGCCCGGTTGCAGCGGATTGACCTTGACCCCTTCCTTGAGCCGGAACTGGCCTTCGGTCACCACCTTGTCGCCCGGCTCCAGCCCCTTGCTGATGACGACATGGCTGTCGTCGACCTGGCCGCCCTGCACCACATCGCGCAGGGTGACGGTGTTGTCCGGCTTGATCAGGTAGACGAAATCGCCGGTGCTGCTGCGCTGCACGGCCTCGGCCGGCACCACCACCGCATCGGGTAGCTCGTCGAGCTTCATGCGCACGTTGACGAACTGGCCCGGCCACAGCGCCTTGTCGGCATTGGCGAACTCGGCGCGCAGGCGGAAGGTGCCGCTGGTGGCGCTGATCTGGTTGTCCACCACCTGCAGCTTGCCGTCGGCGTTGACCACCGCGCCGCCGGCGCGGTCCAGCGTCGCCGCTTCCAGCGGCCCCTTGCCCTGCGCCGCGCGCACCGCGTCCAGCTGCTGTTCGGGCAGGTTGAACAGCACGTAGATCGGCTGCAGCTGGGTCAGCGTGACCAGCGCGGTGCCGGCCCCGACCACGTTGCCCGGGTCGACCGCGCGGATGCCGGCCACGCCGTCGATGGGCGAGACGATGCGGGTATAGCCCAGCTGCACCCTGCTCTGGCTCGCCGTGGCCTGGGCTGCGGCCACCGCCGCCTGGTACTGGGCGACCTGGTTGCGCAGGGTGGTCAGGTCGGTCTGCGCCACGTACTGGCGGTAGGCGTCGGAATTGGAACGCTCATAGTTGGACTGGGCGGTGGCCAGCAGGGCCTGGTTCTGGCGCTGGCTGGCGATGGCCTGGTCGTACTGGGCCTGGAAGGTACGCGGGTCGATGCGGGCCAGCAGGTCGCCCTTCTTCACCGCCTGCCCTTCCTTGAAATCGACGCTCAGCAGTTCGCCGCCGACCTGCGGGCTGACCGTGACCGTGTTGTAGGCGGCCACCGTGCCCTGCGCGGTGACGTAGACCGGCACGTTCCTGCGCTCGGCCGGCACCGCGGTGACCGGCACCGGATCGCGGTCCTTGCCGCCGCCGCCCCAGCCGCCCGGCGCGCCCCCGGCCATGGCCGTTCCGCCGGCCTGCTTGCCGCCTCCCATCACCCGGTAGCCGATTCCTGCGACGAGCAGGATGGCGACGACGAGCAGCACGATCTTCCAGAAACGCGACATGCGGAAAACTCCCGAGGAACCGATTGGCGAAGGGGCTGGCGGAACGGCGCAGAGCATAACGCCGGCCCGTGACGGCTGGCGCATGACCGATGGGCCACGCGCTCAGACCCGTATTGATGGTGAACGGTTCCGCAACCTGTCCGTTGACACTCCTTTCCCCGCTCCGTTTGCCCTACATTCACCTCTCGATTGCCGATGAGGAAAGCCCGGATGATCCGCAACACCGTTCTGTTGGTCGCGCTGACGTGCGCCCTGGCCCCCGTTTCCGCCCTGGCCGCCGAGGGCCAGCGCCCGGAGGTGGAGGCCGCCGCCGCGCGCCTGCAGCGGCAGGTGGTGGATTGGCGCCGCGATTTCCATCAGCACCCGGAACTGTCCAACCGGGAGGTGCGTACCGCCGCCAAGGTCGCCGAACGCCTGCGCGCGATGGGCCTGAAGCCGCAGACCGGCGTGGCCGTGAATGGCGTGGTGGCGATCATCAAGGGCGCCCTGCCGGGCCCGCGGATCGCCCTGCGCGCGGACATGGACGCGCTGCCGGTGACCGAGCAGACCGGGCTGCCGTTCGCCTCCACCGCCACTTCCGAATACCGCGGGGAGAAGGTCGGGGTGATGCACGCCTGCGGCCATGATGCGCACACCGCCACCCTGCTTGGCGTGGCCGACGCGCTGGTGGCGATGCGCGACAGGCTGCCGGGCGAGGTGATGCTGATCTTCCAGCCTGCCGAGGAAGGCGCGCCGCCGCCGGAGCAGGGCGGTGCCGAACTGATGCTCAAGGAAGGACTGTTCAAGGACTTCAAGCCGGAAGCGGTGTTCGGCCTGCACGTGTTCTCCAGCGTCCAGGCCGGGCAGATCGCCGTGCGCGGCGGCCCGCTGATGGCCGCGTCCGACCGCTTCGGCATCACCGTCAACGGCCGCCAGACCCACGGCTCGGCACCGTGGAACGGCATCGACCCGATCGTCGCCGCCTCCGATCTGATCGGCACCGCGCAGACCATCGTCAGCCGCCGCGCCAACCTGTCCAAGCAGCCGGCGGTGCTTACCTTCGGCGCGATCAAGGGCGGCATCCGCTACAACATCATCCCCGACTCGGTGGAGATGGTCGGCACCATCCGCACCTTCGACCCGGAGATGCGCCAGCAGATCTTCGCCGACCTGCGCAACGTCGCCGAACACACCGCCGCCGCCCACGGCGCCACCGCCGTCACCGACATCTACGAGAAGGATGGCAACCCGGCCACGGTCAACGACCCGGCGCTGACCGCGCGGATGCTGCCCAGCCTGCAGGCGGTGGTCGGCAAGGCCAATGTCTACGAACCGCCGCTGCAGATGGGGTCGGAGGACTTCTCGCTGTACGCGCAGCAGGTGCCGGCGATGTTCTTCTTCGTCGGCTCCACCAGCGAGGGCATCGACCCGGCCACCGCGCCCAGCAACCACTCGCCGAAGTTCCTGCTCGACGAGAAGGCGCTGGACGTGGGGCTGCGTGCGCTGCTGCAGGTCTCGCTGGACTACCTGCACGGCGTGCAGGGCTGATCCCCGGCGGACGTTGACCCGGTATCCGGCGCTGCGCGCGGCCGGTCCGCCGCGCTCCCGGGGCCGCCCGTACTCCCGCCGCCGGAGCGCCTGCCCGGGCCGCCCGGCGCGGAACCACCGGCGTCGCGGCACACGACCGCCGGGCCGGCGCCGTAGGGGCGGCATCGGCTGAAGGGGCGTTGGGGGCCAGCCGCGGTTGGCCATCATCGCCCCCGCCCCTGGCAGGCGGTGCCGGCGTTGCCTTCCATGGAGATCCCGATGGCGGGCGGGTTCGTGGCGGCCGGCCTGGACCTGGACGATCACGGGCATGGCCCGCGACGGTTGCCCCTGGCGGGCGGCCAGGCCCAGCAGCAGGAGCAGCGCCGTGGCACGCCGGATCATGGCGGCTGGCTCCCGGTGCAGGCGCGGCTAACGCAACAGCTCCTACAATCCCCGCATGAACACCCCCCAAGATTCCAGCCTCGGCCGCGAGGTCGCTTATCCCTCCCAGTACGACCCGGGCCTGCTGTTCCCGATTCCGCGCGCCGCTGCCCGCGCCGAGATCGGCCTCGCGGCCGCGCTGCCCTTCGTTGGCCAGGATCGCTGGCATGTCTACGAACTGGGCTGGCTGGACACGCGCGGCAAGCCCTGCGTGGCCACCGCCACGTTGTGGGTGCCGGCCACTTCGCCCAACCTGGTGGAATCGAAGTCGCTCAAGCTCTACCTGAACTCCCTCAATGCCGCGCGTTTCGACAGCGCCGCCGACGTGCGTGCGCGCATCGCCGCCGACCTGTCCGCCTGCGCCGGTGCCGAGGTCGTGGTCGAATTCGGCCTGCCGCCCGTGGCCGACGCCGAAGGCGACTCCATCGACGGCCTGGATCTGGAGATCGACCACTACGGTCCGCCGCAGGCCGGATTCCTGCGCGCCGATGCCGGCGACGTGGCCGCCGAAACCCTGGTCTCGGCCCTGCTCAAGTCCAATTGCCCGGTGACCGGCCAGCCCGACTGGGCCAGCGTGAGCATCCGCTATGCCGGCCCGCGCATCGATCGCGGTGGTCTGCTGCGCTACCTGTCCAGCTATCGCGACCATGCCGAATTCCACGAACAGTGCGTGGAGCGCCTCTTCCTCGACCTGACGCGCCAGTGCGGCTGCCACTCGCTGGACGTGGAGGCGCGCTACACCCGCCGCGGCGGCCTGGACATCAACCCGCGCCGTTCGACTGCCGACTTCGCTGCCGGCCACCGTCCCTTCCGCGATCCCCGCCAGTAATCCGGCCGGACCGTATTCCGGGTATACGCCGGCTTTACGCCGGCGCGATGGTTCCTTAACGCGGGCGGTGCAATCGTTGCACCCAGCCGAGGAGGAACGACCCGATGAGCAGCGACAACAAGGCCAATTTTTCCGGCGTGACCGGTACCGTCACCAGCACCGAGCAGATCGTGCCGAAGGCGGATTTCTCCGGTGTCACCGGCACGGTGACCAGTACCGAGGAAATCGTTGGCGAACAGCAATACACCGTGCAGAAGGGCGACAGTCTTTCCAGGATCGCCAAGAACCTGCTGGGCGACGCCAATGCATGGAAGCGGATCTTCGAGGCCAACCGCGATGTCCTCGACAACCCGGACAAGATATTCCCCGGACAGGTACTGAAGGTCCCGCCACGCGAAGGCTGATGGTCGAGCCGCGTCATCCCTTTGCCTTGCAACCCATTACCCGGAGCAACCCATGAAGAAGACTTCGCTGACCACCACCCTGATGATCGCCCTGGCCGGCACCGCTGCCTTGGCCGGCTGCAAGAAGAACGAACCGACCCCGGCGCCAGCGCCGGAGATGAGCGCTCCGGCGCCGATGAGCGAGCCCGCCCCGGCCGCCCCGGCGGTCAGCGTCACCTCCGTGACCGTGGGCAACACCATCGGCGCGGACCAGTCGGTGGCTCCGATGGCGACCCTTGGCACCAAGGACAAGATCGTGATTTCGGTAAAGACCAACGGCACCGCCGCCAATGTCAATCTCGCCGCCAAGCTGACCTATCAGGACGGCCAGGTCGCCGGTGAGCAGAGCCGCACGCTCAATACCACCGATACCGGCACTACCAACATCGAATTCGCCAACACCAACGCATGGCCCGCCGGTAAATACCGCGCGGACGTGACCCTGGACGGCCAGCCGGCCGGCATGACCCAGGAGTTCGAAGTGAAGTAGCGGAAGGGCTTTCACCTATCGTCCCTCTCTCCCGACAGGTGTGAGCCATGGGCGCAGTCGCAGGACTGCGCCCTTTTTTTGCCTGTCCCGGAAGCGCCTGCTGGTTGCCGGCAAGCGACAGCGGGGCCCATGCCGGCGATCTCCCTGCCGCTTCCCCGCCGCGGTGCGCTGCAGCGCTGCAGCGCTGATGCCTGCCTCATGAGCAGACGCCATGAATGCCGGCCGCCGCCGCGCAGGCGAAACCGTACCCGTCCGTTTTGCCCGAACCGCCGCGACGCGCGACAATGCGCCGCTGACTTTCCAGCCTTTACTTCCGACGGAAACCATCCCCCATGTCCGATACGCCGAAGATCATCTACACGCTCACCGACGAAGCCCCGTACCTGGCGACGCAGTCGCTGCTGCCGATCATCGATGCGTATGCCACCACCGCCGGCATCGCGGTGGAGACCCGTGACATCTCGCTCTCCGGCCGCATCCTGTCGCAGTTCCCGGACTACCTGCAGGACGGGCAGAAGATCAGCGACGACCTGGCCGAACTGGGAGAACTGGCGACCCGGCCGGAAGCCAACATCATCAAGCTGCCCAACATCAGCGCCTCGGTGCCGCAGCTCAAGGCCGCGATCAAGGAACTGCAGGACCAGGGTTACGCGCTGCCGAACTACCCGGACGCGCCGGCCGACGACGTTTCGCGCGACATCAAGGCGCGCTACGACAAGGTCAAGGGCAGTGCGGTGAACCCGGTGCTGCGCGAGGGCAACTCGGACCGCCGCGCGCCGCTGTCGGTCAAGAACTACGCGCGCAAGCACCCGCACCGCATGGGCGCGTGGAGCGGCGACTCGAAGTCGCACGTCGCGCACATGGACGCCGGCGATTTCTACGGCAGCGAGCAGTCGGCCACCCTGGCCAACGCCGGCAGCCTGAAGATCGAGCTGGTGCAGGACGACGGCAGGACCGTGGTGCTGAAGGACAAGACCGCGGTCAAGGCCGGCGAGATCGTCGATGCCTCGGTGATGTCGCGCCGCGCGCTGGCCGCCTTCGTCGCCGCGCAGATCGAAGATGCCCGCACGCAGGGCGTGCTGTTCTCGCTGCACCTGAAGGCGACCATGATGAAGGTCTCCGACCCGATCATGTTCGGCGTGGTGGTCGAGGAGTTCTACAAGGACGTGCTGGGCAAGTACGCCACCGAACTCAAGCAGGCCGGCTTCGACCCGAACAACGGCATCGGCGACCTGTACGCGCGCCTGCCGTCGCTGCCGGAAGCCACCCAGGAAGCGATCAAGGCCGACATCGCCGCCGAGTACGCAAAGCGTCCGGCCGTGGCGATGGTCAATTCCGACAAGGGCATCACCAACCTGCACGTGCCCAGCGACGTGATCGTCGACGCTTCGATGCCGGCGATGATCCGCGACAGTGGCCGCATGTGGAATGCCGAAGGCAAGCTGCAGGACACCAAGGCGCTGATCCCGGACCGCTGCTACGCCGGCGTCTACCAGGCGGTGATCGAGGACTGCAAGGCGCACGGCGCGTTCGACCCGGCCACCATGGGCTCGGTGCCGAACGTCGGCCTGATGGCGCAGAAGGCCGAGGAATACGGCAGCCACGACAAGACCTTCCAGATCCCGGCCGCGGGCGTGGTGCGTGTCAGCGATGACGCCGGCAACGTGGTGTTCGAGCACACCGTGGAAGCCGGCGACATCTGGCGCATGTGCCAGGCCAAGGACGCGCCGATCCAGGACTGGGTCAAGCTGGCCGTCAGCCGCGCGCGCCTGAGCAACACCCCGGCCGTGTTCTGGCTGGACGGCAACCGCGCGCATGACGCGCAGATGATCGCCAAGGTCGAGCAGTACCTGAAGGACCACGACACCCGCGGCCTGGACATCCGCATCCTGTCGCCGGTGGAAGCGACGAAGTTCTCGCTGGAGCGCATCCGCAAGGGCCAGGACACCATCTCGGTGACCGGCAACGTGCTGCGCGACTACCTGACCGACCTGTTCCCGATCCTGGAGCTGGGCACCAGCGCCAAGATGCTGTCGATCGTGCCGCTGATGGCCGGTGGCGGCCTGTTCGAGACCGGCGCCGGCGGTTCGGCGCCGAAGCACGTGCAGCAGTTCGTCGAGGAGGACTACCTGCGCTGGGATTCGCTGGGTGAATTCCTGGCCCTGGCCGCTTCGCTGGAACACCTTGCGCAGCGCTACGGCAACACCGCCGCAGGAGTGCTGGCCAAGGCGCTGGACGAGGCCAACGGCAAGTTCCTCGACAACGACCGTTCGCCGGGCCGCAAGCTGGGCACCATCGACAACCGCGGCAGCCACTTCTACCTGGCCATGTACTGGGCGCAGGCGCTGGCCGCGCAGGACGAGGACGCCGCGCTGAAGGCGAAGTTCGCCCCGCTGGCCAAGGCGTTGACCGACAGCGAGCAGAAGATCGTCGAGGAACTGGTCGCGGTGCAGGGCAAGGCCGTGGACATCGGCGGCTACTACCGCCCGGACCTCGGCAAGACCCGCAAGGCGATGCGCCCGAGCGCGACCCTCGACGCGGCGCTGGCCGCACTCTGATCGCACCCGCCGCAGTTGTTTGACCCGGAACCCGCATCGCTTCGGCGATGCGGGTTTTTCGTTTGCGGATGGCGTCACCGCCTTTCGTAGGAGCGACTTCAGTCGCGAAAGGGCTTCACCGGTAAAGCCTCATCGCGACTGAAGTCGCTCCTACGGGGGGCGGCCCGCGTCACCCTGGTGCGGTAG
>NZ_JASCOS010000146.1:0-7732 GCF_029959705.1 Stenotrophomonas sp. PS02297
GTCGCGGCCGCTGCTGCCGGACCTGTTCCTCGACTGAGCCACCGCGATGGCCGCGGCCATCGCCCGGCGCCGCGGCCGCGATGGGGCATGCCGCCTGCTGCCTCCCGGTGCTGGTGCCGGCCGGGTTCGCCCGGGCCGGCAGCGCGTGGAGCAGCCGGCTCGTGCTTACGGCTCCAGCGGCTCGGGCAGTTCGTGCCCGCAGCGGTTGCAGTAACGCGCCGCCGGCTCGTGCCCCTCATGCCCGCAGACGACGCAGCCGCGGTCATCGCGGCGGCGCCGGCCGGCCGCGGCCTCGGCCTGGCGCATGCCGTTGGCCAGTTCGGCGGTGTAGATGCCGGTGGGCACGGCGATGATGCTGTAGCCGATCAGGATCAGCGCCGAGGTGACGAAGCGCCCCAGCGTGGTCTGCGGCACGATGTCGCCGAAGCCGACCGTGGCCATGGTCACCACCGCCCAGTACATGCTGGCCGGGATGTTGCTGAAGCCGTGGCTGGGGCCCTCGATCACGTACATCAGCGAGCCGGCGACGATGGCGATGGTGATCACCAGCGACAGGAACAGCAGGATCTTGCGGCGGCTGCGCCACAGCGCCTGCATCAGGATGCCGCTTTCCTCGATGTAGCGGGTCAGCTTGAGGATGCGGAAAACACGCAGGATGCGCAGGGCGCGTACCACCAGCAGGGTCTGCGCGCCGGGCAGCAGCAGCGAGAGATAGGTGGGCAGGATCGCCAGCAGGTCGATGATGCCCCAGATGCTGAGCGCATAGCGCAGCGGCCGCCGCACCACCAGCAGGCGCAGCGCGTACTCGGCGCTGAACAGCAGGGTGAAGCCCCATTCGGCCACGTAGAACCACGACGCCCAGGCGGCATGGATGTGCTGCACGCTGTCCAGCATCACCACCAGCACGCTGGCGACGATGGCGTAGACCAGCAGCAGGTCGAAATTGCGCGAAGGCCGGGTGTCGCGCCGGTAGATGATGTCGAACCAGCGGCGGCGCCAGCCGGTCTCGGAGGCGGGGTTCAGTTGCGGGGTCGAGAACAGTCGCATGGCGGCATTGTGCCGCAGCCCGCGTAATGGGAGAGAATGCGTCTTTCGCCCACCCTACTTGCCGGAACGCCATGACCGCTGTCGCCGAACCGCTGTTGTCCCTGTCCCAGTACTACCTGCCGGTGTACCGGCCCCGCCAGCTCGTGCTCGAGCGCGGCCAGGGCGCCCGCCTCTGGGATACGCAGGGACGCGAGTTCATCGACCTGGCGGCCGGCATCGCGGTGTGCAGCCTCGGCCACAACAACCCGGAGCTGAAGGCCGCGCTGCTGGCCCAGGCCGACAAGCTCTGGCACACCAGCAACATGTTCTACAGCGAGCCGCCGCTGCACCTGGCGCAGGAGCTGGTGGAGGCCTCGCGCTTCGCCAGCCGCGTGTTCCTGTGCAATTCCGGCGCCGAGGCCAACGAGGTGGCGATCAAGCTGGTGCGCAAGTGGGCCGCCGCGCAGGGCCGGCCGCCGGAGAAGCGCGTCATCCTCACCTTCCGCGGCAGTTTCCACGGTCGCACCCTGGCCACGGTGACCGCCACCGCCCAGCCCAAGTACCAGGAAGGCTACGAGCCGCTGCCGGGCGGTTTCCGCTATGCCGACTTCAACGACGTGGCGCAGCTGGAAGCGGCCATGGCCGGCGGCGACGTGGCCGCGGTGATGTTCGAGCCGGTGCAGGGCGAAGGCGGGATCATGCCGGCCTCGGCCGAGTTCATGCGCCGCGCCCGCGAACTGTGCGACCAGCACGATGCGCTGCTGGTGCTGGACGAGATCCAGGTCGGCATGGGCCGCACCGGCGAGCTGTTCGCGCACTGGAACTGGGGCGTGACCCCGGACATCGTCAGCCTGGCCAAGGCGCTGGGCTGCGGTTTCCCGGTCGGCGCCATGCTGGCCGGCCCGAAGGTGGCCGAGGTCATGGGCGTCGGCGCCCACGGCACCACCTTCGGCGGCAACCCGCTGGCCGCGGCAGTGGCGCGGGTGGCGCTGCGCACGCTGGCCTCGGACGAAATCCGCGCCAACGTCGCGCGCCAGTCGGCCGCGCTCAAGGCCGGGCTGGAAGCCATCGGCGCCGAATTCGGCGTGTTCGAGCAGGTGCGCGGCATGGGCCTGATGATCGGTGCGGTGCTCAAGCCCGAGTACGTGGCCGACATCGGCACGCTGCTGGACCTGGCCGCCGAAAAGCAGGTGCTGATCCTGCAGGCCGGCACCAGCGTGCTGCGCTTCGTGCCGCCGCTGAACATCACCGACGAGGAACTGGCCGAAGGCCTGAAGCGCGTGCGCGAGGCGATCGCGGCGTACGTGGCTTCGCGCTGATGCAGGAATGTGTGTTCTGCGCCATCCTGGCCGGCGAGCTGCCGGCCCGGATGGTGTGGGAAGACGCGCAGGTGGTGGCCTTCATGGACCTGCGCCAAGCCGTGCCCGGGCACGTGCTGGTGGTTCCACGGCAGCATGCCGAAACCCTCTACGCGCTGGATGAAGCCCTTGCGGGGCAGGTGATGCGCGTGGCGCACCGGGTGGCGCGGGCGTTGCGCGACACGCTCGCACCGGACGGGCTCAACCTGTGGCAGTCCAACGGCGAGGCCGGCGGACAGGAAGTGCCGCATTTCCATCTGCATGTGCAGCCGCGCAGACATGGAGACGGCCTGCTGGACGTCTACCCGATGGGCGTGCCGGTCCCTTCGACGATGGCGCAACTGGAGCCGTTGGCGACGCGGCTGCGCAACGCGCTGGGCGGCGGTTCACAGCAGGTGCCAGCGCCGCAGCACGCGGCGCAGTGACTGGGTGTGGTGCGCGGTGTCGGCGTGCAGGCCGGCGCTGCGCGCGCCCTGCACGTTGCGGAACAGATGGTCGATGAACAGCGTGCGCGCGGGTGCGCTGCCCAGCCTTTCGGCGGCGGCCAGGTAGATGTGCGGATCCGGCTTGCGCACGCCCAGCGCGGCGCTGCACAGCACGCCGGTGCCGGGCAGCAGGGCGGCGATCGCGGCCACGCTCAAGGGACCGTTGTTGGTGAGCACGGCGACGCGGATATCGGGGGGCAGCCGTTGCAGCAGGGCGAGCGTGTCGCGGCGCAGGACGCTGGCATGGGTGCGCGCGGCGAACCAGTCGGCAGCGGACAAGCGGCTGCCCAGACGCGCGTTCAGGGCCTGCAACAGCGCATCGCCATCGAGCTCGCCACGCGCGTGCGCCAGCTCCAGCCCTTCGCCACGCAGCAGTTCGTCGACCTGCGCCGGCATGCAGCCGGCTGCATCGGCCAGGTGCCGGAGATGGCGCGGATGGTCGTAGTCGGCGAGCAGGCCGTCAAAGTCGAGCAGCAGGGCGTGGATCATCGGAATCATGGATACCGCCCCCGTGGGAGCGGCATCCGTCGCGACCGAAACATTCCTGCGAAAGCGCCGGTCGCGGCCTGCATTGCCACTCCTGCACGGGCGAGGTGGAGGGCGATCAAGCGGCGGCGACCACCTTGAACGCTTCGCGTGCGGCGGCCAGGGTGGCATCGATCACCGCGTCGTCGTGCGCGCTGGACAGGAAACCGGCCTCGTAGGCCGACGGCGCCAGGAACACGCCGTGCTCCAGCATCGCGTGGAAGAAACGGTTGAACGCCGGGAGGTCGCAGGCGGTGGCCTGGGCGTAGGTCTCTACCTTCTCGTGGGTGAAGAACAGGCCGAACATCGCGCCGACGCAGGTGGTGGTGACGGCGACGCCGGCCTCGCGCGCGGCCGCTTCCAGCCCTTCGCACAGGCGTGCGGTACGCGCGGCCAGGGCATCGTGGAAACCCGGCTGCTGGATCAGCTCCAGCATCGCCAGCCCGGCGGCCATCGCCACCGGATTGCCGCTGAGCGTGCCGGCCTGGTAGATCGGGCCGGCCGGGGCGATCTGCTGCATCAGTTCGCGGCGGCCGCCATAGGCGCCCACCGGCATGCCGCCGCCGATGATCTTGCCGAAGGTGGTCAGGTCCGGAGTGATGCCGTAGTGCGCCTGCGCGCCGCCCAGCGCCACGCGGAAGCCGGTCATCACTTCGTCGAAGATCAGCAGCGTGCCGTGCTTCGTGCACAGCGCGCGCAGGTGCTGCAAATAGCCCTCGCGCGGCGGGATGCAATTGGCGTTGCCGACCACCGGCTCGATGATCAGGCCGGCGATCTCGCTGCCCTGCTGCTCGAACAGGGCGGTGGCCGCCTCGAAATCGTTGTAGGGCAGGGTGAGGGTGAGTTCGCTCAGGCCGGCCGGCACGCCCGGCGAGGTCGGCACGCCCAGGGTCAGCATGCCGCTGCCGGCCTTGACCAGGAACGAGTCGCCGTGGCCGTGGTAGCAGCCTTCGAACTTGACGATCTTGGCGCGGCCGGTGGCGCCGCGCGCCAGGCGGATCGCCGACAGCGTGGCCTCGGTGCCGGAGTTGACCATGCGCACCATCTCGCACGAGGGCACCAGGCCGGTGATGGCCTCGGCCATGGTCACTTCGGCCGGGCACGGCGCGCCGAACGACAGACCGTTGCCGATCGCCTGCTGCACCGCCTCGCGCACCGCCGGGTGGTTGTGGCCGACGATCATCGGGCCCCACGAGCCGACGTAGTCGATGTAGCGGTTGCCATCCACGTCGAACAGGTACGCGCCATCGGCGCGCTGCACGAAGAACGGCTCGCCGCCGACGGATTTGAACGCGCGCACCGGTGAGTTGACGCCGCCGGGCAGCAGCTTCTGCGCGCGGGTGAACAGGGCATGGGACTGGTCGTGGTTCAAGGACATGGCATCGCTGCGTGGCGGGGATTGCGCCCATTGTCCGCTTTCGCGCCGGGCGCTGCCACGCGCCGGGGAATCCATGACCAATGGCCTGCAAGGGGCGGGTGGGCGCATGCAAGAATGCGGGATGATCCGTTCCGAAGGGAGAGCCATGAAGTTCGATACGACGTTCAAGGCCGGCGCGCTGTCGGCTGCGCTGCTGCTGGTCTTCGCCGCGACCGCCCAGGCCGGTACCGGCCCGGAGAAGATTTCCGAACGCGCGCGCGCCATCCAGGCCCGCGCGATCAATCTCGATACCCATCTGGATACGCCGGCGCTGTTCTCGCAGCCGGGCTGGAAGATCACCGACCGCCATTCCTTCCAGGGCGACGGCTCGCAGGTCGACTACCCGCGCATGGTCGAGGGCGGGCTGGACGGCGGCTTCTGGGTGATCTTCACCGGCCAGGGCGAGCGCGATGCCGCCGGCAACCTGAAGGCGCGCGATGCCGGCCTGGTGCGTCTGTCCGAGATCCGCGAGATGGTCGCGGCCAACCCGGACAAGTTCGAACTGGCCACCACCGCCGACGACGCGGCGCGTATCAAGGCGGCGGGGAAGAAGTCGGTCTACATCAGCATGGAGAACGCCTACCCGCTGGAGCATGACCCCAGCCTGCTGGGTTTCTATTACAAGCAGGGGCTGCGGATGCTTTCGCTGGCGCACATCAGCCACAACGATTTCGCCGACTCGGCCGGCATGGGCGTGGCCCCGGCAGGCGAGCACGGCGGCCTGAGCGACAAGGGCAAGGCGATGATCGCCGAAGCCAACCGGCTGGGCATCATCCTCGACCAGTCGCATGCCTCCAACGCGGTGTTCGACCAGATGCTCGAACTGAGCAGGGCCCCGATCATCCTTTCGCACAGCGGCGCTTACGACGTGTTCGCGCACTCGCGCAACATCGACGACAGGCGCATCCGCGCGCTGGCGAAGAAGGGCGGCGTGATCCAGGTGAACTCGCTGGGCGGTTACCTGATCGACACCGGCGCCACCCCGGAGTACCGCGCCGAGCGGCGCAAGATCTATGAGTCCTTCGGCGACCGTCACGACCTGGGCGATGCCGAGCGCGAGCAGGTCAAGGCGCGGATGGCGGAGCTGGACGCGAAGTACCACATCCGCAAGGCCGATTTCGACGACTACATGCGCCACCTGCTGCACATCATCAAGGTGGCCGGCTGGGAGCATGTCGGCCTGGGCGCGGACTGGGACGGCGGCGGCGGTGTCGACGGCTACGAGGACATCACCGCGCTGCCCAAGGTGGTGCAGGCCCTGCTCGATGCCGGCTACGACGAGCGGCAGATCGGCGGCATCCTTGGCGGCAACACCGTGCGCCTGATCCGCGACGTACAGGCGCTGGCCGACCCGGCGGCGGTGAAGGCGGCGCTGGAGTAAAGCGCTGCCCTGCGGGAGCGGGGCCGTCCGCGATTGCTCCTGCGCCGACGCAACGGAGGGCGCTCGCTGACAACGCCCGGCTGGGCTTTGGCGGCAATGCTGCAGCGGGGCGTTGCCCCGCTCTACAAGGATGGCCGATGGCGCGGGTGCCTGTAGCGCCGGGCATCACCCGGTGGGGCCTGCCCGGTAATGCCCCAGCGGGGCGTTGCCCCGCTCTACATGGGCGGGACGATGGTGATGGCGCCCGTAGCGCCGGGCATCGCCCGGCGGGGCCTGCCCGGTAATGCTCCAGCGGGGCGTTGGGGACGATGGTGATGGCGCCTGTAGCGCCGGGCATCGCCCGGCGGGGCCTGCCCGGTAATGCCACAGCGGGGCGTTGCCCCGCTCTACATGGGCGGGACGATGGTGATGGCGCCCGTAGCGCCGGGCATCGCCCGGCGGGGCTTTGGCGGCAATGCCCAGAGGGGCGTGGCGCCGCTCTACGCGAAACAGGCCTGGTAGCCGCGCAGCGCGGCTACCGGATCGTCGGCGGCGAACACGCTGCTGATGACTGCGAGCAGGTCGGCGCCGGCCTCGACCAGCGGCGTGCTGTTGTCCGGAGTCAGTCCGCCAATCGCCACGCGCGGCACGCCCAGCGCGGCGGCCTCGCGCAGCAGGCGCGGATGCGCGCGCCGCGTGGTGGCCTTGCTGCGGCTGGGAAAGAACGCACCGAAGGCGACGTAGCTGGCGCCGGCGGCCACGGCACGTTGCGCCAGTTCGATCTGGTCGTAGCAGGACGCGCCGATGATGGCGCCGGGGCCGAGCAGGGCGCGCGCCGCGGCGATGTCGCCGTCGTCCTCGCCCAGGTGCACGCCGGCCGCGCCGATGGCGGAAGCCAGCGCGGCATCGTCGTTGACGATCAGCGGCACGCCGGCAACGGCGCACAGCGCCTGCAGGGCCAGAGCCTGTTCATGGCGGGTGGCGGCATCGGCCACCTTGTTGCGGTACTGCAGCCAGGTGGCGCCGGCGGCGAGCAGCGGGCGCGTGCGTTCGAGCAGGCGCGCGGTATCGGCTTCGTCGGGGGTGATCAGATAGACGCCGCGGGCGGCGCTGGGAGCGTGGGGCATGGATGGCTACCTGTACGGCGGCGGGAGTGGGACAATCAGCGGCCGCCCTTGTGTTGCCGTGATTATCCAATGCCTGACGCTCCCGCCTCCACTTTCCGCACCTGGATGTGCGTCGTCTGCGGCTTCATCTACAACGAAGCCGACGGCCTGCCAGAGGAAGGCATCGCCGCGGGCACGCGCTGGGAAGACGTGCCGGAGACCTGGACCTGCCCGGACTGCGGCACGACCAAGGACGATTTCGAGATGGTGGAGCTGGACTGAGGTCCAGCAGGCGCCGGGCGATGCCCGGTGCGCTTTCCCGGCGAAGCCCCAGCGGGGCGTTGCCCCGCTCTACACGGGACAGGGTTCTGTAGCGCCGGGCCGCGCCCGGCGGCGCTTTGCCGGTGAGGCCCCCGCGGGGCGTTGGCCCGCGCGACACGGGGCCGGGGTCTGTT
>NZ_JASCOS010000147.1:0-7716 GCF_029959705.1 Stenotrophomonas sp. PS02297
GGCCATGGGGGCGGGTTCCAATGTGTCGGGGGCCGGCGCCGGGGGGGGGGGCGGCGGCGCTGGAGCGACCGCCGCACGCGCGGGCGAGGGGGCGGGCACGGCGGCCGGTGCCGGTTCCTGCATACGGGAGGGACGTGCGACCTCGGCCTGTACCGGTGCAACGGGCGGTGGCGGAGCCGGCCGCGCCGTGGCGGCCGATGGCGACGCCGGTACTGCCGCATCGGGTGCGGAGACCGCTGCCGGCGCTTCCGGCGCGGCCGCGGTTGCGGCCGCTGGGGCGGGCACCGGAGCCGACGGCGGCATGGGCCGCAGTTGCCAGGCCAGACCGACGACCAGGACCAGCGACGCGGCGGCGGCCAGCGACGACACCAGCCCACGGCGGCGGCCACGCCGGGCCGGTGTGGTGCCGACGGTGAAGGGCGTCGGAGGCGCGGAAGGCCGGGGCGCCGGCGTCGATGCGGCCGGTTCGCGTACGAGCGCGGCGATGGCCGCGTCGATCCGCGCCGACGGTACCAGGTCCGCGGCGGGGCGTCCCAGCAGCCGCGCCAGTTCGCGTTCTTCGGGGGTCAGTGGCTCGGACCTGTTCATTCGCTCAACCTCGCGCGCAGCTTGTCCATCGCATAGCGCAGCCGCGACTTGACGGTTTCCCGGCCCACGCCGGTGATCTGCCCGATCTCCTCCAGGCTCAGTTCCTGTTCCAGGCGCAGGATGAGGACTTCCTGCTGTTCCTGCGGCAGTTCGGCCATCGCCTGGCGCAGCCGCAGCCGTTGCGCCTGCTCGTCGGCCAGCAGTTCCGGGGTGCAGGTGTCGGCCAGGCGCGCGGTGCGCTGCTCGGCATCGTCCGGCGCCGCGGGCCGGTGCCGAGCGGCGCGCCAATGGTCGTTCAGGCGGTTATGGGCGATGCGGAACAGCCAGGTAGCGAAGGCCGCTTCCGGTTTCCAGCCCGAACGGGCGTGGACCAGCCGCTGCCACACGTCCTGGAACAGCTCCTCGGCCAGCGAGCGGTCGCGCAGCTGGCCCAGCAGGTAGTGGAACAGCCGCGCGCGATGGCGCGCGTACAGCTCGGCGAACGCTTCGCCATCGCCTTCGGCGTAGGCCAGCATCAGCGCTTCGTCGGTCGGAGCTTGGACGGCGGTATCCACGTGCCGCAGCCTAAGCGTTGCCCACGCCACTGCCTAGTCATGTCCGGGCGCGGACCGGGCGACGTTCAGGAAATGTCGAGGCGTGTGCATCGGAGCCGGCGCTGCGGCGTTATGCTGCGCGACAGGGGGGAGTTCCGGACCACCGGAACCCGGAAAAAACATGGAGATCATGTCGCACAGCCAATCCGACGTGCATGCCGGTAACGGACGCGTGGACACCGATTCGCCCGCCAACCGCGTGGTGGCGACGCTGCATGGCCTGCTCCCGGGCGACAGCACCGTGGCGCTGGCCTGGGACGATGCCGTACTCGGCCAGGGCGACTGCGTCAGCCAGGGAGCCGAGGCGCTGCGCGAGGTGGTGCGTGGGCTGCTGGCCGGAGCGCCGCTGCCCGATGGCCTGCGGCAGCCGTTGATGGAGAGCTGGACCGACGGCGACGGTGGCGCACGCATCGTGGTGCTGGCCGAGGCCGATCCCGCCTTCTCGGCAGCGCAGCGGCAGGCCTGGCTGGGCACGGCGCATGCGCTGGTCGCGGCGGTGCTGGTGTCGCTGCGGCAGGGCGTGCAGATCGAACAGCTCGAGCGCGCCAAGCGCCTGCAGCGCGCCCTGTTCGAGATCGCCGACCTGGCGGGCAGCGACCTGGAAATGCCGCAGATGCTGGCCCAGTTCCATCGCATCCTGTGCACGTTGATGTATGCGGACAACTGCTACATCGTCGAATGCGACGAGCACCAGGGCAGCCTGCGCTTCCTGTATTTCGCCGACACGCTGGACAACTTCGCGCCGCCTCCGGAGCGGCGCTTCCACTTCGAGGAAATGCAGGGCAGCCTGACCTTCGCCGTGCTGCGCAGGGGCAAGACGATGCACGGCCCGTCGCGCGAACTGCTGCAGGTGCTGGACCAGCAGCATTCGTTGCACAGCGGGCCGGACAGTGCCGACTGGCTGGGCGTGCCGATGTGGCGCGACAGCACCGTGTGCGGCGCGATCGTGGTGCAGAGTTACGAGACCGGCGTGCAGTACGGGGACGAGGACCGCGCCGTCCTCAATTTCCTGGCCAAGCACATCCTGACCGCGATGGACCGGCGCCAGGCGCACGTGCAGCTGGAGCAGCACGTGCAGCGGCGCACGCTGGAACTGGAGCGGGCCAACGCCAGCCTGCAGGACGAGATCCAGGAGCGGCGCCGCGCCGAAGCGCTGCAGGCGGCCTTGTTCACTGTCTCCGAACTGGCGATGAGCTGCGGCAGCCAGGCCGAGTTCCATGCCGAAGTGCACCGGGTGATCGGTGGCCTGCTGGACGCCAGCAATTTCTACATCGCCCTGGTGAACGAGCAGGGCGACGGGCTGGATTTCGTCTACTCGGTGGATGAATTCAATCGGGTGCGCGCCTCGCGCTCCTTCAGCGGCGGACTGACCGAGTACACCATCCGCAGCGGCCAGCCGCTGCTGGTCACGCGCGCGGAGATCGACCGGCTGATCGCGCGCGGCGAGGTGCGCGAGTTCGGCGCCAAATCGCAGTGCTGGCTGGGCGTTCCCCTGTTCAGCGACGACGAGGTGGTGGGCGTGATCGCGGTGCAGAGCTACAACCCGCAGGTCGCGTTCACCGCGCACGACCAGCGGCTGCTCGCGTTCGTGGCGCGCAACATCGGCAACAGCCTGGCGCGCCAGCGCGACCGCAACCGGCTGCTGCAGGCGCACGCCGAGCTGGAGCGGCGCGTGGCCGAGCGCACCCGCGAACTGGGCGAGGTCAACCAGAAGCTGCTGGCGCAGATCGGCGAGCGCATGCGCGTGGAGCAGCGCCTGACCCACCTGGCGATGCACGACGTGCTGACCGGCCTGCCCAATCGCCTGCAGTTGCTGGAGAAGCTGGAAGAAGCCATCGAGCACGCGCAGCTGGGCGTGGGCCCGATGTTCGCGCTGCTGTTCCTGGACCTGGACCGTTTCAAGTGGGTCAACGACAGCATCGGCCATGCCGCCGGCGACCGCATGCTGGTGGAAGTGGCGCAGCGCCTGGTCGGCATGCTGCGCAGCGACGACGTGGTGGCGCGCCTGGGCGGCGACGAATTCGCGCTGCTGGTGCGCTGCGACGGTGCCGAGGCGGCGATGGAGGTCGGACGACGCCTGCTGCGTTCGCTGGAGCACTCGATGTGGGTGGACGGGCGCGAGCTGTTCCCGTCGGGCAGCATCGGCATCGCATTGTGGAACCTGCGCTACACCTCCGGCGCCGAGCTGCTGCGCGACGCCGATGCCGCCATGTACCGGGCCAAGGGCATGGGCCAGGACCGCTGCGTGGTGTTCGACGAGGCGATGCGCGAGCAGTCGCTGCAGAGCCTGGAACTGGAGGCGGACCTGCGCCGGGCCATCATCAACAACGACTTCCTGCCGTTCTACCAGCCGATCGTGTCGCTGGCCGACGGCGGCGTGGTCGGCCACGAGGCGCTGTTGCGCTGGCAACACGAGGGCAGGGGGCTGCTGCTGCCGGGCGAGTTCATTTCGCTGGGCGAGGAGAGCGGCCTGATCGAGCAGGTGGATTGGCTGATCTACGAACAGGTGGTCCGCGACCTGGCGGGTACGGCTTCGGGCTATATCTCGGTGAACGTGTCGCCGCGCCACTTCCGCTCATCGGAGTTCGCCGCGCGCCTGCTTGGCCTGCTGGATGCGGCCGGCGCCGATCCGGGCCGGTTGCGGGTGGAAATCACGGAAATGGCGCTGCTGGAGGATGCCCCGCGTACGCTGCGCACCCTGCACCAGCTGCGCGAGAGCGGCATCGTGGTGCAGCTGGACGATTTCGGTACCGGCTATTCGGCGCTGTCGTACCTGCACCGGTTTCCGATCAGCGCGCTGAAGATCGACCGCAGCTTCGTGGCCGGCCTGCATGCCGACAACGGCAAGAGCACCCAGGCGCTGGTCGAAGGGGTGGTGTCGCTGGCGCGCACGCTGGGGATCGAGACCATCGGCGAGGGCGTGGAGGACGAACGCCAACTGCGTGCCCTGTTCGAGATGGGCTGCAATTTTGGCCAGGGCTATCTGCTCGGCTATCCGCTGCCGCGCGAGGCGACGCTGCAGAAGAATGCGTGAGAAGCATGCTCCCGCGTGGAGCGATGCAGGAACGATGCAGGTCGCGGGCGGCCCGGCGCGCTGGATCAGGCGTTCGCAGTCCGAGTCGCCCGCGCCAAGGCAACGCGGCCCGTAGCGTTTCGTCCAGCTGCGCCCTGTTGGCAACGGGGCGCCATGGAGTCTGCAGGTCGCCACGCGCCAGTGGCTTGCCGCAATGCGGCGCTCAGCTTCTCGTCGAACCGCGCCCCGCTGGCAAGGGGGCGCCATGGAGCCTGCCGCGTCGCTACGCGCCGGTGACTTACCGCAACGCGGCGCGCAGCTTCTCGTCGAACCACTTGTCCGCCTGCGCCGGCGAATACGCGCGCATCCACGCCAGCATCCGCTCCGCATCGTCCCCGTACCACAGGTCCTGGCGCTGCTCCGGGTGCAGGAAGCGTTCTTCCACCATGTGGTCGATCATGCCGATCAGCTGCGCATAGAAGCCGTCGATGTCGAGGAAGGCGCAGGGCTTCTTGCCGATGCCGAGCTGGCGCCAGGTCAGCATCTCGAAGATCTCCTCGGCGGTACCGAAGCCGCCGGGCAGGGCGACGAAGGCATCGGACAGGTCGAACATGCGCGACTTGCGTTCGTGCATGGAGCCGACGACCTCCAGCGTGGTCACGCCCTGGTGCGCGACTTCCATGTCCACCAGGTGCTGCGGGATCACGCCGGTGACCTCGCCGCCGGTGGCCAGCACGCCATCGGCCACCGCGCCCATCAATCCGGTGCGGCCGCCGCCATAGACCAGGCGCAGGCCCTCGGCGGCGATGCGCCGGCCCAGTTCGGTGGCGCGCTCGATATAGACGGGTTTGGCGCCGGGATTGGAGCCGCAGTAGACGCAGATGGACTTCATGTTCGTTCCTGGTGGAGGGAAGGAGGTAGGCGGATCACGCCGATGAACAGGGACGCGATCAGGGGAGTGCAAAAGCAAGAAGGCTCCGCCGGGGCGGAGCCTTCTCGTTCAGGCCGGTGTCGCTCAGTTGGCCTTGTGGATGGCGCGCTTGCTGACCGCCATCGCCGCGTCGTGGATGACTTCCGACAGCGACGGGTGGGCGTGGCAGATGCGGGCCAGGTCGTCGGCCGAGCCGCTGAACTCCATGGTCAGCACGCCTTCGTGCACCAGTTCGGAGACGTTGGCGCCGACCAGGTGCATGCCCAGCACGCGGTCGGTCTCGGCATGGGCCAGCACCTTCACGAAACCGGCCGGCTCCATCATCGCCACGGCGCGGCCGTTGGCGGCGAACGGGAAGCTGCCGGCCTTGTACGGGATGCCCTCGGCCTTGAGCTGGGCTTCGGTCTTGCCGACCCAGGCCAGTTCCGGTTCGGTGTAGATCACCCACGGGATGGTGTCGAAGTTGACGTGGCCCGGCAGGCCGGCGATCAGCTCGGCCACCGCGATGCCTTCCTCGAAGCCCTTGTGCGCCAGCATCGGGCCGCGCACGCAGTCGCCCACCGCCCACACGCCGTCGACGCCGGTGTGGCAATGGTCGTCGACCACGATCTGGCCACGCTCGTTGAGCTGCACGCCGGTGCCGTCGGCCAGCAGGCCCTTGCTGGCGGCGCGGCGGCCAACGGCCACCAGCAGCTTGTCGACGGTCAGGGTCTTCTCGCCTTCACCGTCGGTGTAGGTGACCACCACTTCCTTCTTCTTGCCCTTGCCGGTCACTTCGGTCTTGCTGACCTTGGCGCCGAGCTTGATGTCCAGGCCCTGCTTCTTGAACTCGCGCGCGGCGACCTTGGCCACTTCGGCGTCGGCGGCGGCCAGGAACTCCGGCATCGCCTCGAGGATGGTGACGTCGGCGCCCAGGCGCTTCCACACGCTGCCCAGTTCCAGGCCGATCACGCCGGCGCCGATCACCGCCAGGCGGCCCGGCACTTCGGCGAAGTCCAGCGCGCCGACGTTGTCGACGATGGTCTCGCCGTCGAACTTGGCGAACGGCAGTTCGATCGAATCCGAACCGGCGGCGATGATGACGTTGGTGCCCTTCAGCTCGACTTCGCTGCCGTCATGCTGCTTGACCTTGACGATGTTGCCGGCCTGCAGCTGGCCGAAGCCGTAGTAGGCGGCGACCTTGTTGGCCTTGAACAGCTGGGCGATGCCGCCGGTGAACTGCTTCACGATGGCGTCCTTGCGGCCGACCATCTTCTCGACGTCCATCTTGGCGTCCTTGAAGCTGATGCCATGGTCGCCAAAGATGTGGCCCATGTTCCAGTACTGGCGCGAGGAATCCAGCAGCGCCTTGGACGGGATGCAGCCCACGCGCAGGCAGGTGCCGCCCAGCGCCGGCTTGCCGTCCTTGCCCAGCGCCGCGTCGATGCAGGCGGTCTTCAGGCCCAGCTGGGCGGCGCGGATGGCGGCGTGGTAACCGGCCGGGCCGGCACCGATGACGACGACGTCGAATTGTTCAGCCATTTGAGGTTCCTTGGTGCTTTCCTTCGGCTTCGGGGCGAAGCCGCTGGCGCGGGGCGCCGGGGAAGGGGCGGGCGCTGGGCCGGCCCCGGAGCGACGAACCCCTCCGGTGAAGGAGGGGTCCGGCGGGGTCTTACAGGCCGAACAGCATGCGGCCCGGGTTTTCCAGCTGGTTCTTGATGTCCACCAGGAACTGCACCGCGTCCTTGCCATCGATGATGCGGTGGTCGTAGGACAGGGCGATGTACATCATCGGCGCGATCACGACCTGGCCGTTCTCGGCGATCGGGCGCTCCTTGATCGTGTGCATGCCGAGGATGGCGCTCTGCGGCGGGTTGACGATCGGGGTGGACATCAGCGAGCCGAAGGTGCCGCCGTTGGTCACGGTGAAGGTGCCGCCCTGCAGGTCGTCCAGCGACAGCTTGCCGTCGCGCGCCTTCTTGGCGTAATCGGCGATGCCCTGCTCGATGTCGGCGAAGGACATGCGCTCGACGTTGCGCAGCACCGGCGTCACCAGGCCCTTGTCGGTGGACACGGCGATGGAGATGTCCGAATAGCCGTGGTAGATGATGTCGTCGCCGTCGACCGAGGCGTTGACCAGCGGGAAGCGCTGCAGCGCGTTGGCCGCGGCCTTCACGAAGAAGCTCATGAAGCCCAGCTTGATGCCGTGCGCCTTCTGGAATTCGTCCTGCAGTTCCTTGCGCGCGGCCGAAACCTTGGCCAGGTTGACTTCGTTGAACGAAGTCAGCATGGCGATGGATTCCTTGGACTGCATCAGGCGCTCGGCGATGCGCTTGCGCATGCGGGTCATCGGCACGCGTTCTTCCGGACGCGCGCCGCCGGCCTTGCCGACGCCGCCGTTGCGGGCGAAGTTGACGATGTCTTCCTTGGTCACCGCGCCATGGCGGCCGGTGCCGGCGACATCGGCCGGGTTCACGCCTTCGGTGATGGCCGAGAAGCGGGCGCCCGGGGGCAGGCCGTCGGCGGCCGACTTGGCGGCCGGGGCCGGTGCGGCGGCAGCGGCGGCCGGAGCCGCTGCAGCGGCCTTCGGTGCTTCGGCGGCAGCCGGGGCC